>JBDKTH010000359.1:0-3679 GCA_039680305.1 Thermoguttaceae bacterium
GGGGCAGGGTAGATCATCGCCTGAGCGGTCGAGGGGAGTTGGTCCAGGTGATCGTCGTCGATCGTCTGGAACGGATAATGCAGGGCCAAGAGATCGGCGATCGTGCGATAGCCCACGGTCGTGCCCAGGGCCTCGTTGTTGCCCTGGCGCAACTGGTTGGCCAGGCACACGACGAGCTTCTCGGGCGTGTAGACCGGCGAGAAGTAACGCCAGACGATCGACTGGTTGCGATGGGCGTAGGCCGCGTCCTTCGGGACAAGTTGGTTCGGATAGAAGAATCCCCAGGGGAAGACATGGTCGTCGGCGTCGCGCAGACACCAGTTCTGGATCTTCGATCCGCCCAGGCCGAGGGTGTAGTGTGCCACGGCGAGGAACAGTTGCTTCTTCTCTTCTTCGCTCCGCATGATGTGGTATCCGCGACCGCCCCTTGACTCGGCCCAGGCGGGGTGCGTCTTCACGCCGTACTCGCCCAGGCTCACGCCCCGGCCGCGTGCCCGCAGGTCGTTCCAGCGGATCTTCAGCGGCAGCCGCTCGATGTCGTCGCCCGGCCGGTCGAAATAGCCGATGTTTGACACGTCCTGACCGTCGATCGAGAGCACCAGGTCGATCCCGCCGAACGGATGCGAATAATACTCTGAGGTGATCGGGTGCTTCTGGTCGATCTCGCGCACCGCCTTGACGTGGGCCTGGTTCCAACGGACCATCATCCAGTTGCGGAACCGGAAGGTGTCGATCGCCGCCACGTCATCCCAGCCGCCCGGATTGGGCGGCGGATACTCCAGCGTGCCAAGCTCGCCTTTGACGGCCGCCGAGCCCCATGCCGCCCGGAGGCGCTGCGTGGTGCCGTACTCGGTCGAAAGCCAGCGATTCCACAGGACATTCACGGCCTGGCGCTGGTCCTCCGGTCGCAATACGTAATCGCCGTTGATGTAATAGAGCAACGCGGGCGTGTCGCCCAGTTGCCTGGCATACTCCCGGCACAGGGCGCTCTGCTGGGCCAGTGTGTCGTCACTGGTCACCACATTATGGCCGATCAGCATCCCGGGCATGAACACCAGTCCGGTCTGCTGTGTGAGCTGACTCATGGCCCGGAACGCCCGCCAATCGTCCTCGGCCATCCGGTGATCGGGATTGGTGTACTGGAGATTCTCGTAGAGATTCAGCCCGATGTCGCGTGCGGCAACGAGTTCCTGCGACCAGACCAGCGGGTTTTCCGCCGCCGACTTGTAGGTCAGCGAGTAGGCGTCGCTGCCGAACAGGAACATGGGCCGGCCACGGAGCGTGAAGTAGTTGTCGGCAAACCGCAACTCCGGTCCTGACTGCAGCGTCTTCGGCCGCCCGACGACGAAGCCTGAGGTCATTTCATCGACGATCGCTTCATCGAGCCGCAGTTGGGCGGTCACCTGGCACAGCGAGGCATTGGTGTTGAGCTTGGGGAACACCGATTCCACCAGGCCGCCCGCTTCCGGGCCCACGTCGAACGAACGGCTCACGGTGGCCAGGACGCGGGACGAGTCCGCTTCGCGAATCGTGAAGTCAACCCGCCCGCGCTGCCGCTGGAGGCCGCGATTCTCCACAAGCACCGAGGCAGCCGGAGCCTCTTCCGCATGGTAGAGTCGGCGGCTGGTGGTCAGGTTGTGCAAAAAGGCGCCCCGCACCATGAACCGTGCGACTTCCTGGAGCGCATGGGCCATGGGGCCTTGGGGATCGGCAAACAGATCGGCGTTCTCCACGCCGAAATAGGCCCAACACGAGCCGGCATAGTAGCCTTTGTAGTGCAGCAGCATGGCCGCGGCCGGCCCTCGCGTGCGGCCGTAGCGATCGCAGGCATCCAATAGCGGAATCCAGCGGGCATTGTCGTAGCCCACGACGCCCGAGGCGGCCCAGCCTTGCCAGTCGCCCGAAAGCTTCACCGGCTCTCGCAGCACGTGTTGCTCAGGAGATGTCCTCACGAGACACGCCCGACGCAGCGGATAGGAAGCATCGAACAGCCCCATCTGATCGGGCGTGGTCACCAGCCCGTCCCCGGGCTGGCCGGTGGCCGTGTTCATCGGCCGGAACTCCAGGCCGGTAATGTCGCCGAGTCGAATGTCGTCAAACCAGGCCGTGCCTTGGGCCTGATAGAGCCCCAGGCGGATGCTCAGCCGAGCGGCGTATGGTTCGGGCGTGACGACGAACGTGTGCCGCTGCCAGTCGGTCGTGCCTCGAGCGATAGCGAAATCGCGGAAGGCGACGAGCTTCCCCTTGGCATCGAACTGGTACAGGGCCATGTAGGCCATGCCTGGGCCGCTCACGCTGGACGTTCGCATCCAGCCCGACAACTGATACGTCGTCCTTGGCTTGACCGGCATCTCCGCGACCAGTTGGGCCCCGCCGTCCGTCGCACCCTCGGGCACGGTCACCTGGGCGCCAAAGCGTCCTTCCTTCGCCGCCTCCGCAACCATCGCACAGCGACCACTCGCCCCATGCCACTGGCCCGAGACGTCCGGCGCTCCGGGGCGAAGCGTCTGGTCTTTTTCGAATCCACCATTGGAGAGCAGCGAGCGATCCGCGGCCATCGCCTGTTCCAACTGCGTCTGCAACAGTCCATCCTCACCCAGCCACTGGTTTTCGACTAATCGCACCTGCTGGTTGAACGCATACCCGCCCATCGTGATCAGCCCGCCGCCCGAGCGCAGGAACTCCCGGAAGGTCAGTCGCGCCGCAGCTGGAAACGTCTGGCCGGTCGGCACGACCACGAGATGAAACCGCGTGGTGTTGAGCACGGTCGGGTCGGCCAGTTCCACGGCCGACAGGCGCCGGGTCTCCAGTCCCGCGCCGCTAAGAATCCGGGCAATCGTCTCCGGCGACGAGGCGGTGCCGTGGATCGGCATCCCCGGCTCGTCGAGGATTGCCGCCACGCCCGTCGGGCTGTTGGGCCGGCACCGCGGTTCCTGGACTTCGTCCAATCGCCTGGACTGCGTGCCAGCGACGAGCGTCCAGTTGTCGAACCAGGCCTTTCCCGTGGCCTGAAACAGGCCGCAACGAAGCGAAACAAAGTCGGCCTTGGGATCTACGGTGAACGTGTAGCTCTTCCGCTGCCAGGTGGCCGTGCCGATCTCCTGAATGAAGTCGTGGGAGCGGATAAGGTTTCCCAGTTCGTCGGTCTGGTAGACGGCGGCAAAGGCATATCCGCGTTTGCCCGGCTCGGGTTGAACGCCCTCCACCTTGGCGTCGACGGCCACGGTCAGGGTCAGCTCTCGTCGGGCAACTAGCACCTCTTGGGTCGCCCCGCCGCGATCGCTGCACGAGATACACCGGCCCGGGTTCCCCGTGGCCTCCAAGGTCGCACTGGCGAGGTTCCACGCGACGCTGGCTTCAAGGCCTCCATTACGCACGAGTGAAACGGGTTGGTCAGCCCCGAGAAGGGAGACGGCCAGCGACAGCAGCAGGGCGGAAGTGTCGAGCATGGTTGATAGGAGCGTGGGTGCAGGGGAGCGTGGTGCAACGAGGATGGACGTTTGGTCCACTGCCCATCCTCATGTGCGGGGCTGCGGTTGTCAAGCGTGAGCGGTGGTGGTGGGGCGGCTGGGCTACTCCGGTCGCAAGCGACCGGGCTAAACGGGAGCGAGTGTTGCGATCAATGGGGATCTGCTGGTATGCTGTCTTCCATGATCATGTCATCCGCGGCCCGATTGCT
>JBDKTH010000860.1:0-2276 GCA_039680305.1 Thermoguttaceae bacterium
TACGACGTACGCAACAGAAGTGAAATTCAGGCCGACGGAAAGCCTTAGTCGATCGATCGAGCCGATGGAGTCTGGGCGGTCGGTTCCTCCGAGGAGTCGTCCGAGGCAAGACTAAACGGGAGGCGGCTGGCCACCGCATCGAGGGCCGCTTGGGCGTCGTGGTCCAGGTAGGCCCAACGCTGCGACGCGAGGGTCGAATCGAGCCAGGTGTCGACTTTCTCGGTGGCCCCTCCGGTCAACTCGGCAACCCGATCCAGGTCGGTATCGGGGGCAGGTTCCGCGGGTACGGGAGCCTTCACGATCGTCACGGAAGAGCCCGGGATCGTCTTCTCCTCAACCGCCTGCCAGACCAACACGCCAACCAACAGGCTTGCGGCAATCGCAACGGCCGTCGCCCAGCGAAGTCTCCATCGGGCCGAGGTGCCGTGCGGTTCGGCCACGGCGACCGTCGCCTTGCTTTCCTCGACGGCACGCCAGATCTGCTCGTGCAGGGTCTCGGAAAACGCCGGCCGGGTGACCTCGGCTTCCCGAAGCAACCGGCGACGCAGAGCCTTTTGGTTACCCGCACTGTCACGGGAGTGTCTTGGTTTTGACATGACATGCCTCCACGTCCCGGGGATGGTTGGCCGGCATGGACGATAAGCGTCCGCACCGCCGTGAATCGTCAGCCTCCAACGCGGCCAACAGGGGATAGAGCTTCTTGCGAGCCCGGAAGAGCATCGCCTTGACCACGACCCACGAACGCTCGACCACGGCGGCCACGTCGCGCACCGGCAGGTCCTCGACATAATATAGCCAGAGCACCGTCAGCTCTTCTTCGGAAAGGATCCTGGCGGCCAGACTCCAGAGGCGTTGGCGATCCTCTTCTTCGACGATCGAGTGGAGCGGCTCGGGGCCGCTCGAGATGGCCGATCCCAGTGCGGCGGCGTCGACCGCCAGGCGAGGACGACGATGTTCGTTGATGCTGATCCGACGGGCGATCGTGAACAGCCAGGTGGCAAACCGCCAACGCGGCTCGTAGCGGTGGAGTTGCGTGTACGCCCGAACAAACGTCTCCTGGAGCAGGTCTTCGGCGTCGGCACCAGCACCCCGGTGCCGCAGGAAGTGCAGCACCGGGGTCTGGAATCGTCGTACCAGTTGTTCAAAACTCGTCGCGCACCCCTGCTGTGCCAGGCAAGCTAGCTCCTCGTCGCTGGGCGTGTTGGCGGGCGTGCGCGACATGGACGACTACAGTTCTCGCTTTTCGAGCTTGCGTCGCTCCTGACGCTGCTTGTGCATCTTGACCAGCTCGTCGCAGACCTTTTCGACTTTGCTGGCGACCGAGTCGGCCGAGGCGTGGAACGCGATCTTAACCGTCTTGCCGTCGACGCTCACCTTGAGCTCGTTGATCAGACCCTGCAGGTCCTTGTCCGAGTGCTGCAAGAGGGCCATCGCCCGAAGCCCCTCGACAACCTGCTTCACCTGCTCCGCGATCTCCTTGGAGTCGGTCACCAGCGTGCCATCGGTGAACACCTCGCCGGAGTGTTCCCCCTTGACCAGGCTCAACCACTGGCTCTTCTTGACCAACGGCGACTTGCAGACCGAGTCGGCTTCCGACAGTCCCACGGCCCGGGCCACAAACATCGTGCCAGCCGGGAGGGCCTGCGCGAGAGGCGAATCCTTCTTGCCGTCGAGGCTCGGCGCCTTGCCGTCCAGCACGTCGAGGGCTTTCTTGACGACGTCCACGTTGTTGCCGAAAACCAGCACGTTGTTGCTGAAGAACGTCCCGGCCACCTTGTGCTCGTGTTTCCCCTTCCGATGCATCCAGGAGTGGATCTTGTAGCTTCCGTGATCCGCGACGGCGTGCTCAGGCGCTCGTTCCGCCTTCTGAAGCAGTCCCTCTTTGTCCACGTCGGCGTGAAGAATCAGCACGCCTTCGTCCTTGCAGACCTTCGGGCCATAGAAGGTGATCCCGTGGAGATCGGTGCGCGGGTCGAACCCGAACTGATGCTGCACCGCTTCGAAGTGCTTGTCCTGGCCGTGCTTCATGATGCAGTCCTCGTAGAACCGTCGCACCACGACCGATTCCCGCATCGCATCGACATCGACGTGCGCCAGCCACTTGGCGTCGTCCGGGATCTGCTTGAAATTCAGCGGCCCGGCCTGCGCGACGGCCGCCCAGCCCAGCAACAAAGCTACCACGCTTCCCCAAACTCTCATCTTTCGTCTCCTTCCAGTGGATCATTCTAGTGAACCGACGTTGCCCGGATATACACGCCCGCCGGTCGATCGGTGAC
>JBDKTH010000727.1:0-8171 GCA_039680305.1 Thermoguttaceae bacterium
TTAGGTCGATCGGACTAGCGTAATCAGCCCACGAGGTGAAAGGAGAATACCATGGACGCCACAGGGAACAATGCGACCCGGAGGGTCGCCATCGCTTGTCAGGGAGGTGGGAGCCATGCCGCTTTTGCTGCCGGCGTGCTGATGGAATTACTCAAGCCAAAGGAACCGGATCTCATCCAGAAGTTCGATCTGGTTGCGCTGAGTGGCACTTCGGGCGGGGCGATTTGTGCGGCGTTGGCCTGGACGGCACTCGTTCGCAGTGGAGGAGATCGGGCCACGGCGGCCAGGGCGTTGTCGGGCTTCTGGCAGGATCTGGCGACAACAACGCCGCTGGATTTCGCCGTGAACCGAATCTGCCTCTGGTTCGCCAGCCTGCCCTGGCCCCCGGAATTCAGCCCTTACGACTATCCGCCCTGGACGGAGAATGCCTTGCGACGGCTATTGACCAAGCACGTTCGTCTGGAAGAGATGCCTGAGGATCGCGCTCGGTGGAACCATCCCCTTCTGCTCGTGGGAGCCACCGATGTCCGAAGCGGTCTTGGCTTGGCATTGCCGGGAGAGAACCTGACATACAACGATCTCGTCGCCTCCGCCGCGGTTCCGTCGCTCTATCGCGCCGTGCGCACTCGCGGGTCCTTATTCTGGGATGGGCTCTTTACACGCAACCCACCGATCCGCGAACTGGCCAAAGTGCTTCCCTGGCCGATTGAGATCTGGGTCGTCCAGATCAACCCACAGGAATGCCAGCAGATTCCGACCACCATGGCCAGGATCGTCGACCGACGGAATGAGCTGATGGGCAACCTCTCGCTCAACCAAGAGTTGGCGTTTGTCGACGAAATGAACGAATCGGTCCCCCACTCCAAGGAAATCGAGAAGGACCAGCAACGAATTACGCTCCGCAAGGTGACGCTCGACCTCGACCTCGACTACGTGTCGAAGTTTGACCGCGGGCTCAATCACCTCGACAGACTGATCCAACGCGGCAGGGAGAAGGCGTGGCTGTTCTTCACTCCGCAGTCTCTATGGAATCGCGAAAAGGCCCAAGAGCGAGGCGAACTCGCGCCTCCTTTGAAGCTGACGTGGGGAGAGGCCTTGCCGTAACGGCGGTGTGGCCAACGAGTCGCTGCTACTCGGTCTGCATCCACTCGGGCACGGGCTGAACGCGTCCCTGGCGGTCGACGATGGCCAGGGTGGTATGCCCGACGGCTAGGAGTTCGGCGTCGCGAAACACGCGATACTCGTGTTCGATCTTGGCAGGGGTCACACGGGCGACGGTGGTTTGGATCCGCAAGAGATCGTCGTAACGGGCGGGCCGGTGGTAGCGGCAGTCGAGCTTGACGACGACCACAAACTGTCCCGCCTCCTCCATCTTGCGGTAGTTCCCTCCGTCGGCCCGAAGCAACTCGGTGCGCCCCATCTCAAAGAAGGTCAGGTAGTTGGCGTGATGCAAAAAACCCATCGGGTCACATTCTTTGTACCGTACGCGGATCTCGATCTCGTGTTGTGTGAGCATGGGGCAGAATTAGTGCGGGTGAAACGGCCACTGGGGAAGCCGCTCATCTTATCCTCCTCGTCACCTTCGCTAAAGTGGTCACGTTGGGTCCAGATCGGTTGACCCAACTGGGGAAGTGACATATAGTTAGGTATCTTGTCATGATTGTCCACCCGGTCCTTTATCCCCAATTTGGACTATGAGCACTGACGACACCGCCGGAGTTGGCATACCGACTGCTCGCGGACGCAACTACCCGTCGATTCGGCAGTTCACCGTGTTTTTGGAGAACCGGGTCGGCCAGTTGCTCGAAGTGATCCGTCGATTTGAGGGGAGTCGGGTGAAGATCGTCGCCTTGTCGATCGCCGATTCGACGGAATGTGCGTTTGTCCGCTTTTTGCTAAGCCAGCCCGAAGAGGGGAGGGAAATCCTTGAGCGAGCTGGCCTCGCGATTATTGAAAGCGACCTGATCGGCGTGGAACTGCCCGAAGGCCCTCAGCCGCTTTTGCAGATCTGCACGGCCTTGCTCCAGGCCGAGGTGAACATCGTGCAGGCTTACCCCCTGTTGGTGCGACCTCGCGGACGTCCGGTCGTGGCCCTGATGGTCGACAACATCGAGATGGGCCTGGAGACCCTCGGCGCCAAGGGGTTCGCGATGATCACCGAGGGCGACCTGAGCGAGAGCGAAGAGGCCTAAGCCCCGCGTACCCAATCCGGCAACTCTCTCAGCCCCTGGATCTCGATGCGAGCGATCGACGCCCAGGCGACAAGCATCAGCTTGAACCCAGAGGAGTCCTCGGAAGCAAACAGGGCATGGCTTCCCTGTGAGGCGTCCTTCACGAAGTGGCTGGGAGTCACCGTTTCGCCGTCCGTCAGATGCAGCTTGATGATCGCCTCGGCGGTTTTCTCTCCAAAGAGTTTGGCCAGCAGTTCGGCCAACGGCGAGGCATGGTTGCGAGTCGTCAGGAAGCCTGAGTTCTCCAAACGGAGCGCTGTGGTCACCTCGTCTCCCGGCTTACCGCTCGACGTCTGGCTTCCGGCGAGCGATTCCGTGTCGTCGAACGTTACCTTCGTATCGCTGCCGGCTCCGACGACGCCAATTTCTTCTTCCGCCTCTTCTTCGTTTTCGTCAGGAACATCGTCGTAGGTCGGAATGCGAAACCGGGAGTTACACTCCGGACACTGGCCGGGACGACCTTGGAGACTGGCGGGCCCGTGGAGGCGGTGCCCGTTCGGACAGAGAAACTCGATCTGCTGCTCGGCCATCGTGGCCTGCGTCTTGCCCGAGGCCGAACCACCGGTCCATTCCGCCCCGGCGGGCGTTGTCTCCTCGGTATCCTCGGTCGACGGGGCCTGGTCGGACGGTTCGGGAATCCGGAACTTCACGCCGCATTTCGGGCATTTGGCCGGTTGTCCCGCACGTTCTTCCGGACAACGAATCCTGTGGCCATTTGGACAGAGAAACTCGATCATCATGGTAGGTGAGTTCCCCTCGGTCGAAGCGGATGAGAATTGGCGGGGTGGACAATCGGCATGACCCACCGAAGAGGAGTGCCCAGCCCAGCCCCCACCCATGATCCTACCTCACCCCGGCGACCGTGACAATAATCTTTCTCCGCGGATGGAGGGATCGGCTGCTGTTCCCCACTAGCCCCCGGGTAGGAGATGCTTGACAGGCCAGGGGACTGTGCCAAACTAGGGGCATAGAGACCAGGCTTCTCAACATCGGGTTCCCGCATGTCTATTCTCGTAGTTTGCCCCGGTTGTCATAAGCGGTTTTCCGTTAGCGATCAGTTCGCCGGACGGACCGGCCCTTGTCCACAGTGCAAGACGGTCATCACCATCCCCAAAAAGGAGGAGCAGGTCGTCATTCACGCCCCGGAGCAGTTCGTTTCCGGCGGTCGTAGCGTCACGGGCAAACTGATCACCAAGCCGATCGCGCGTATCGACGCCAAACTCCGACCGGCCACGGTGGCCGCCGTCGGCGGGATCTCCCTGGGGATCCTCCTGGCAACTTGGGTGGGCGGCCGGATGGGGCTGTTCGCCGACAATTATCTCCTGCCAGGGCTCGGGCTGCTGTTGGTCTCTCCCGTCATCGCCATCGCAGGCTACCTGTTTCTCCGCAGCAGCGACGACCTAGACACATTCCATGGAAAGACGCTTTGGATGCGGGCGGCCATTTGTTCGCTTGTCTACGTGATCCTCTGGGGTGTCTTTAGCTACGCCGCGCCGAAGGTGATCACGGAAGAGATCTGGACCTGGCTGGTGCTGGCCCCGTTCTTCCTCGTCGCCGGATCACTGGCGAGCCTGGCGTCGCTAGACTTTGACTTCGGGACCGGATTTATCCACTACAGCTTCTACATTCTTGTGACGGTGGTGCTCCGGGCTGCCGCTGGGTTGGGGTGGATCTGGCAGCTCTCGAAGGGTTAAATGAGCTGTTATGACAGCACTCTTGGAAATCCCCGAGGTCATTGGCTTGGATGCCAAGCGGGGGCTCATCCGCATTCCTCCCGAGTTGGATGTCCCGCTGACCGACCGCGTCCGTCAGATCATCGACACGTCGGAGTTTCGCCGCCTGGCTCGCATCAGCCAATTGGGCCTCGTCTCCCTGGTCTACCCGGCGGCGATCCATACCCGTTTCGAACACTCGCTGGGCGTTTATCGCCTGGCGCTGCTGCTGATCAAGCAGCTGGCACACGATGAGCGGTTTGCGGAGATCGTCCGGCCGGAAGATGCCGAACTCTTCATCGTCACCGCCTTGCTGCACGATCTGGGGCATTGGCCGTTTTGCCATCCGATCGAAGACATCCATTTGCCCGGGGTGCCGAACCACGAGTTGTTCGCCAACAGTTTCTTGCTGGAAGGCGAGATCGCCGATACGCTGCGTCACGACTGGGGCCTGAATCCCCGCGACGTGGTCTCGCTGCTGAGCGAGAAGCCCACCGACGGGACCATGAAGCTGCTTCACAGCATGCTTTCCGGGCCGATCGACATCGACAAGATGGACTACCTGTTCCGCGACAGTCTCCACGCGGGAGTGCCCTATGGGCGGCACTTCGACCAGCAGCGGTTGATCGGCGCCCTCTGCCTGAACCGATCGGGCGACGGCCTGGCGATCACCGACAAGGGCAAGACGGCCGCCGAGTTGATGGTCTTTGCCCGCTACGTGATGTTCAGCGAAGTCTACTGGCATCACGGGGTGCGGGCGGCCACGGCGATGCTTCAGCGAGCGTTCTACCTCCTCCACAACTCGCTGGAACTCGACAGCCTGTTCCGGATGAGCGAAGCGGAGATGATCGTCGCCTTGGAGCGTGTGGCCGACCGAGGACCGGCCGGGGAACTACTGCGGGGCCTCTTCGGTCCCACGCGGAAGCTGTACAAGCGGCTGGCCCAGTACAGCAGTTTCGAACAGGAGGATCTTTACCAGCGGTTGGCGCGGCGGCCCTATCCTTGGTTGGTGGCCTGTGCGGAGCAGTTTGCCACGATTGCCAGCACCGCCCTGGGCCGGATCGTGGCCCCGTACGAGATCCTCTTCGACGCCCCGCCGCTAGAGCGCGAGGTCGAGTTCAAGGTCGACATCCACTACCCCAAACAGAACCGCTATCGCCCGTTGGGCGAGGTGTCGCCGGTCGTGCGGACGTTGGCCTTGGAGCAGTTCGATGATTATGTGAAGCAGGTGCGGGTCTTCGCCCATCCGCGCATCGTTGCCGATCTCCGCTCGCTCGACAATCTGACGGAACTGATCCATCAGGCAGTGGATCGGATGTAGACGTCGAGCAGGCACGTTCTGGTTCATCCGACGGAATCGCACTGGGGTTTGGGGGCAGGGCCCCCAACGTACCGTCAGGTACGCATCCGCCTCTCTTGTTCTCGCTGGGGGGAATGATCCGGCAAACCGCCTCCGCAGCCGGCCGGCACTCTGCGGATTACCCCCTGGTTAAGGGAGAGAATTGTGGAAAGCCTCACGTGTTGTGATGCAAATTTTGCGTCGCGGTGCACATTCGTAAGTGACGGTGATTCCAAGGGTTGCATTTAGGCGAAAAGACGTAAGTGAACTAACACGAAAGTGGGGGTGTGTTGCACAATTCAAGGGTGATTACGTAGTTCAGCGTGGCCTGTACCACCTAAGCTTACCTCCCCCCACATGGTTTCCGTGGTCCGCAAGAGGCACGGATCATGCGCGCAACCGCCAAACGGCGCTTGGGTCGGGCCTGACGGCCGTACGCCGATCGCGAGGGCAATTTACCGAAAGCGTCAATTGTCAAAGATCCAAGCGGCTCGCCTTCCGGGGCTGCCAGGAATCAGCCTAGCACAACGGCTGGCCCAATTTCAACTCGATTTGACGCGGCGGAATTCGGAAAGGAAGAAGGATGAAGGCCTTTTCTTGACAACTCCGGAAGGTGGCGCAGACGCGTGCGTCCGCCTCGCTCCGGTCGCAAGCGACCGGGCCAAACAAAGACTTGCGTCAACCGATTGAACGGCATTGGGGCTAACTTGCCCCCCCCACTCCCCGCCATCCTCCATACGGAGGGGTGGTTGCGAGGAGGCTACTCGGCCGCGACGGTTCCGACTTCTTCGACGGCGACCTGTTCACCGGTTTCCGTGACAGACGCTGTGGCTGCGGACAATTCCGTCGACGGTTCCGCCGATTCTTCGGAGTCCGACATGATGAGCGATTCCACCTCGTCGGCGAGTGCCTGCACGACCAGATCGTGGACCTCGGGGTCGTTCTGGCTGGTCTGGCGTCGTCGACCGGCCTTTTCCTCGCCCGCTGGAGTGGGGCTCTGGGTGTCGACCGGAGCGTTCTGATTGCCGTCGCGCTGCGAGTCTTCTCGTTTCTTGTCCGACTTGTCCCCCTTGTCGTCCGGCGACAGCAGGACCGAATTGCCACTGGAACTCCGGCCGGAGATCAGATTGCGGCCGAACAACTGGCCACGATTGAGGAGCGTGCCAGACTGCGTGGCGACCGCGGGCGACGCCGCCGGACGGGCGACCGCGGCGTTTGCCCTCGGCTCAAGCGGCGACTGCGGACCGTTTCGAAGGAGGCCTTCGAGATTCGGGGCGATGTCCCGCAGTACGGTGTCAAGCATGGCCAGGCGGTAGTCGAACACGGTCACTTCGATCTGCTGGACCACGCTCAGGGCCTGCTGGCCGGCCGGAGCCACTTCAGTGGCCCGGACGGCGAACACAACCTTCTGGGCGGCCAGATTCTCCGGCACGTTCCAGGTGACGTGGCCGGTCACCGGATCGACGCTTGCGCCTTCGGGGGCTCCCGGCTCAAGGCTGTAGCGAATCGCACGCGCGGGGAGGTCGGGATCCGTGGCGCGGACGTCGAATTCAAACGTTTCACCGGGCGAGGCCGTGCCGATCTGGACCGGCTCGAACTGCGGCGCGGCTTGAATCTCGTTCACACGGATCGTGAACGTCCGCTCGTCCGAGGCCCCGGCCGCATCGGTGACGCGGATGGTCATCGAAAAATCCTGGCCGCCTTGGGCTTCGCTCGGTCGCCAGTTGAACCGGCCGGTGATCGGGTCAACAACCGCGCCTTCCGGCGCGCCCAGCAGGCTGAAGAGGAGGCGATTGGCCGGCAGGTCGAGATCGCTGGCCACCACGTCGAACTCCAGCAACTGGTGTTCGTCGATCGCCCGATCGATGATTGCGTTGAGCGTCGGGGCCTGGTTCACCTCGCCGACGGTGACTTGGAACGTGCGCGTGGAGACGGTGCCGGCCTGGGTGGTCACCTCGACCGTGACCGAGTACTGTTCGGGCCCCTGGGTCTCGCTGGGCGTCCAGGTGAACACGCCCGTCGTGGAATCAATCGTCGCTCCCGCCGGGCCACTGGCGAGGCGGAAGGTGAGCGGCAACAAGTTGCTATCGGCCTCGGTCTGGACCTGCAAGGTCAACGTCGCCCCTTCCTGGACTGTCTGATCGTTGATCGGCCGAATTCTCGCGGCGGGGGTCACCGTCACATCGAACGATTGATCGACATAGTTGCCGGCCCCATCGGTCGCCCGGACCACGACCCTCTGCGTGCCTCCCAGGCCGGGGCCAGGCGTCCAGACGATTTGGCCATTGCGTGGATCGGGGATCTGCATTCCGGCCGGCGTTTGCACGAGGGAGTAGGTCACATGGCCGCCGGCCTCCTCGTTGGAATTGACGTCGTACAAGTACTGCCGGCCTTCAAGGGCCTGGAGGACCGCCGTTGAGGTGATCTGCGGGGCAGTTGTATCGACCTGGACCGTCAACACGTCGGAGGTCGGGCTGGTCAAGGTCGTGCTGATGTGCTGATTGCCGATGTCGGCCGCCTGGTTCCCCGTCTTCTGAATGACGGTGAAGGCATGCTGCCCCTCTGCGAGTTGGGACGAGCCATCGGTCTCCAGCGTCATCACGCCGTTATCCCGGCTGATCACGGTGTAGGGAACCACCTGGCCATCGGCGTAGAGGGTGACCACCGTGTTGTTGTTCAAGCCCGCCACGCGGAACTGGAGCTTCTTGCCCGCGGTGTTGTTGAGGCTGGTAATCCCGTCGCTGGCCCCTGTATCGCTCAGAAGCGTCAGCGTGGGCTTAACCGGATTGACGTAGACCGGCACCGTCTGCGTATCCCAGTAGTCGCTTACCGTATAGCCGGGCGTCTGCGCGCGGACCCCCAACTGGATGCCGTAGATGCCGGGCGTCC
>JBDKTH010000051.1:0-3470 GCA_039680305.1 Thermoguttaceae bacterium
GGATTGGCATGGAGCGTTGGGGACCCTGGTTGCGACTCCCCGGTTCTTCTCCCACCGAGTGGCGTGTTCGAGACCGACCGATTCGACGTTCCTGAATCATACCGATCCCTGGCCCCGTGCCAACCCAGGCGAGGAAACTTGAGGGGTAAAACCTGGCAGTATTTCCTGATTCCGTTGCTCTCCGACCGCCGCGACAGGCGTCCGCCTCGCTCGCTCACCCTGTATGGGGGCCAGACGGCCGGCTCCCGCCGGAGGTCTCTTGCCAATCGCCGTGGGGTGGGCCACAATAGAGGATTCTGAAAGGTTTTGCTGACAAATTCTCCATTTTCTTGGTTCAACTCTCACGGATCGAATTCCCATGGAATCCTGCGTTCTGGCGTACTCGGGTGGATTGGATACTTCGGTGATTCTTGGCTGGCTGATGGAGCAGGGGTATGACGTGCACGCCGTGTACGTCGACCTCGGGCAGCCGTGCGAGGATCGGCAGGCGATTCTCGACAAGGCCAAGAAGATCGGGGCCAAGTCGGCCCGGATCATCGACGCCCAGGAAGAACTCTGCCGCGATTTCGCCTTCCCCGTACTCCAGTGGCAGGCCAAATACGAGGGCGTCTACCTGCTGGGCACGTCGATCGCCCGGCCGCTGATCTCCAAGCTCTGCCTCCAGGTCGCCCGCGAGGTCGGGGCCAAGAACTACATCCACGGCGCCACCGGCAAGGGCAACGACCAGTGCCGCTTCCAGTTGGCCGCCGAGGCCCTTGACCCCGACGTCAAGGTGATCGCCCCCTGGCGCATGGAAAAGTTCCGCAATACGTTCCCCGGCCGGACCGCGATGATCGCCTACTGCAACGAGCGCAAGATCCCGGTCAAGGCGTCGGTCAGCAAGCCGTATAGCTCCGACGAGAACTGCCTGCACATCAGCTACGAGGCCGGGAAGCTCGAAGACCTGACGGTCAACGGCGTGGAGCTGGTCGAGTTCGGCATGACCATCTCTCCCCAAAAGGCCCCCGACGCCATCTAAAAGGTGACGATCGGCTTTGAGTCCGGCGTACCGGTGAGCGTCAACGGCAAGCGGATCGGGGCGTTCGAGGTCGTGCGCATGCTCAACCAGATCGGCGGACGCAACGGCATCGGCCGGATCGACATGGTCGAGAACCGCTTTGTGGGGATGAAGAGCCGCGGCGTGTACGAGGCCCCGGGCATGACGATCCTCTACGAGGCCCATCGCGTCCTCGAACAGCTCACGCTCGACCGCGACCTGATGCACCTCCGCGACCGGCTCGCTCCCGAGGTGGCCGAGATGGTCTATTACGGGTTCTGGTACCACGCCAAGATGGACGCCCTGATGGCCTTCATTCGCGAGGCGCAGAAGCCGGTCACCGGCCAGGTGACCTTGGGCCTCTACAAGGGCAACCTGATGGTCGACAGCCGCACCAGCCCGAACAGCCTCTACGACGAAGGGATCGCCACGATGGAAGGTGGCGGGGCCTACAACCAGACCGACGCCGAAGGCTTCCTGCGGATCCAAGGCCTCCCCAGCCGTGTCCAGGCCAAGGTGCGTCCTCGCAACTACTAGTGTGCATGACGTCGTATCCGAGCCGGGCCGTGTCGGCCCGGCCTCGGGACGCCTTGCCCGGCTCGGAGAATTGCTCAAAGAGGCATTTGGTACTGCGATTCCCTCTCCCTCCGGGCGAGGGTTAGGGTGAGGGGAATAGCCGGAAGACACCGCGACTGCGATTTTCCTCCCCGGGCCTTCTCCCTTGCGGGAGAATATTCGTGTGAGAGCCAGTCGCCGGAGATGCTCCTGTTTCGCTTCCCCTCACCCCGGCCCTCTCCCGGAGGGAGAGGGAGCTTCGAGAGCAGCCTCTGCGAACCACGCGGTATTTGTTGACCTGATTCCTCTGCACCTGGGAGACCTGCCATGTTGCGCACTGTCGTCGCCCTGATCGTCGCTTGTGCTTCCTCCGCCGCCCTGGCCGCGGAGCCGACCTACGACGTCGTCGTCTACGGCGGGACTTCCGGCGGCGTGGCGGCTGCCGTGCAGGTCGTCCGCATGGGAAAGACCGTGGTCCTGATCGAGCCGAGTCGCCATCTCGGCGGGCTGACCTCCGGCGGCCTCGGGGCGACCGACATCGGCAACAAAGCGGCCATCGGCGGCATCGCCCGGGAGTTCTATGCCCGAGTCCATCAGCACTACGCCAACGACGCCGTCTGGAAGTACCAGAAACGCGACGAGTACAAGAGCCGTAGGGGAGGGCCGGTCGACCAGGACACGATGTGGACCTTCGAACCGCACGTGGCCGAGGCGATCTACGGGGCGATGGTCCGTGAGAACAAGATTCCCGTGGTCCTGGGCGAGCGGCTCGATCTGAAGTCGGGCGTGAAGATGGACGGCCAGCGCATCACGGCCATCGTGATGGAGTCGGGCAAGACGTTCCGGGGCCGGATGTTCATCGACGCCACCTACGAAGGCGACCTGATGGCCAAGGCCGGCGTGTCGTACACCGTCGGCCGGGAGGCCAACAGCCAGTACGGCGAAACGCTCAACGGAGTGCAGACCCGACAGGCCAAGTATCACCAGTTCGTCAAAAAAGTCGACCCGTACGTCAAGCCGGGCGACCCGTCGAGCGGCCTGTTGCCGGGCTTGCATGCCGGCGGGCCGGGCGAAGAAGGCTCGGCCGACAAGCGGGTCCAGGCCTACAACTTCCGCATGTGCACGACCGACGTCCCGGAAAACCGCCGGGCGTGGCCCAAGCCTGAGGGCTACGACGAGAAACAGTTCGAACTCGTGCTTCGCAACTGCGAGGCTGGCGACCTGCGCGTGCCCTGGGCGCCCGTCTGGATGCCCAATCGCAAGACCGACACGAACAACAACTTCGCCATCTCCACCGACAACATCGGCATGAACTACGACTATCCCGACGGCGATTACGCCACGCGGGAACGGATCGTCAAGGAGCACGAGAACTACCAAAAAGGGCTGATGTGGACCCTGGCCAACAACCCCCGCGTGCCCGAAAAGATCCGGGCGGAGTTCCAGCGTCTGGGCCTGGCCAAGGATGAGTTTCTCGACAACGACAACTGGCCCCATCAGCTCTATGTGCGCGAGGCCCGGCGCATGGTAAGCGATTACGTGATGACCGAGCACAACTGCGTGGGCAAGGAAGTCGCCCCGGACCCGGTCGGCCTGGGCGCCTACGGCATGGACTCCCACAACACGCAGCGCTACGTGAGCCCCGAAGGCTTTGCGATCAACGAGGGCGACGTCGAGGTGGGTGGCTTTTCGCCCTATCCGGTCAGCTACCGGTCGATCGTGCCCAAGCGGGGCCAGTGCACCAACGTGCTGGTGCCGGTCTGCCTCTCGGCCACCCACATCTCCTACGGCTCGATCCGCATGGAGCCGGTCTTTATGATCCTCGGCCAGTCGGCGGCCACGGCGGCCGTCCAGGCGATCCAGTCCGGCGTCGACGTCC
>JBDKTH010000475.1:0-3208 GCA_039680305.1 Thermoguttaceae bacterium
ATCACCGGCGAAAGCGGCACCGGCAAGTCGATGATTGCTCGGGCGATCCACCGGCACAGTTCCCGCCGCGACAAGCCGTTTGTCGAAGTGGCCTGTGGCGCGTTGCCGGAAACGCTTCTGGAGCGCGAACCGTGCGGCCACGTGGCCGGGGCCTTCACCGGCGCGACCGGCGATAAGCTCGGTAAGTTCATGCAGGCCAACCATGGCACGCTCTTTCTCGACGAGATTTCCACCGCCAGCCCGGGAATGCAGGTCAAACTGCTCCGCGTGCTCCAGGATCTCGAGTTCGAGCAAGTCGGCGGCGCGAAGACCTTTACGGTCGACACCCGGGTGATCCTGGCGACCAATGAAGACTTGGCCCAGGCCGTGGAGGCGGGCCGATTCCGGCAAGACCTCTTCTACCGGATCAACGTGATCAACATCGAGCTGCCGCCGTTGCGCGAGCGGATCTCCGACATCCCGCTGCTGGCCCAACACTTCCTCGAAGAGGTCTGCCAGGAGGCGAACAAGGGCCAGAAGACGCTCACCGACGAGGCCTCGGCCGCGCTGCAGACCTACCGCTGGCCAGGGAACGTCCGCGAACTCGAGAACGTGATCGAGCGGGCCGTATTGCTCAGCCGCGGCGACCGGATCGGCGTCGACGACCTGCCCAACAACCTGGCCACGGCAGCCCCCAGAGCGGTTGAGTCGGTCGGCAAGGGCACGCTCAAACAGGCCCTGTCCAATCCCGAACGGCAGATTATTCTCCAGATGCTCGAGACGAATAACTGGAATCGTCAGGCCACGGCCGAACAGTTGGGGATCAACCGTACGACGCTCTACAAGAAGATGAAGCGGCTCGGTCTCGAGGTGCCGCATCCCACGACGCGCTAGGGCAGGATCTCGGGAAAACCGTGCTTGGGGTGGCATGCCGTCACGCGGCGTAGCCGCGAGTCGGCATGTTTCTGGGGCAATCGACATGCCGACCTGTCGCTGCGCTCTATGACGGCATGCCACCCAACGCCTCATTGACTCGTTGGCATATGATGAATAGGCCAACGGTGCTGGGAGCCCACTGGTAATCCCCGCCCTGATACGCTACCTTGGCGTGATATGCTCCACGGGATTGATTCTCCGCGCAACCAACAGGCGAGCTGAGAATGGGTGCAAGGCAAAAGAAGGGACTCGCAATCGCCCCTGCGCTTCTCAAAGAGCCCCAGGCGGTCGAGACAACGCCGTCCCTGCGGGCGGTGGTCGGAGCCGTAGCCGGACTGGCGGCGGCGTGGTTGGCGGCCGGCTCCCTCGGGATCATGGCCCCTCCGCTGCGTCACGCCTTGACCTGGCTAGCCCTGATCACGGTCGTCCTCAGCGATGGGCCGCCGCGAGGGCTTAGCTGGAAGTCGTGGCTTGCGCTGGCCCTCGGGACTGGCGTGGCCGCCGTCATGACGATGTCCACACTGGTCGTCTACAACGTCTTGGCCGTCGCGCTCGTGCTAGCCTTGGTGGCCGAGATGCGAACGGGGCTCGACCGCCGAGTGTTTTTGATCATCGCGACTGCCGCAGGCCTTTTGGGCATCTACCGGCTGGCCGTCACCTCAATCCCCGCGGCTTGGTCGCTTGCCGATGCCCTCGGTTACGGCCTGGGACGCCTGGCCGGGGCCCTCAGTGGGCAATCGCTGTGGGTCGGGGCCACATTCGGCGGGCTCGACTTCCTGATCGTGATGGGCGTCCTCTATGCCGGTTGGCTGCTTGCCACCCCGCGTCCGTGGCTCACCCGCGCCTTGTGCGGCCTGGCGGCAATTGTCGTCGGACAGATGCTCTACTTGACATTCCTGGCCTACGCGGCCGAACTGCGTGCGGCCCTCCCCCCGCCGCCCCCGCCGCCGGAGAGCGACCTTTATATCCCGGCTCCCTGGAGTTGGTCGCTGGCTGTGGCCAGCCTCCTGCCCTGGAATCTGCCGCTGGTCGGCGCAGCGATCCACCTGATCGTGGCGGCGATGCTCTTGCGTTGGGCCTCCTGGCTGCCCGTTAGCCCGGCTGAAGAAAGACCGTTCGCTTGGCGTTGGCGGAGGAAGAAACCCTCGGCCCTGGCAGCCGCCCCGTGGATCCTGGCGGTGCTCGTCCCGCTGATCGCCGTGCTTTCGTTCGGCCGCTCCGATCTGACCGGCAAACGGGTTGTTGTCTACAACAAGGGTTATCTCAACTGGGTCAAACCGGAGTTCAATCAGTACGGACAGCCGTCGGCGGGAGCCTATGGCATGCTGCCGTCGCTCATCGAGAGCCTCGGCGGCCAGTTGATTCGCTCCGACGAGTTGACCGAGGCCGAACTGTCCAAGGCCGACGTGCTGCTCATCATCCACCCCATGACGCCCTGGCCCGAAGCGATCCAGAAACGCGTGTGGGAGTACGTCCGCCGTGGCGGCTCGCTCCTGGTGGCCGCAGAGCCTCGGGTGCTCGACGAGGACAGGACCAGTGCCTTCGACGAACTATTGGAGCCCACGGCGATGCGGGTCCGTTTCGACACGGCGATCGCCGCGAACTACAAATGGGAACATTCGTACGCCGCGTTGGCCCATCCAGCCACAACGGGGGCGACCGGCGAGCCCAACCGCTTTGGCGTGATCCGCGGCTCGTCGTTGAACATCTCCTGGCCTGCCCGGCCAATGCTCCTGGGCACTTGGGCCTGGAGCGATCCGGGCAGCGATGCCGTGCTGACCCAGTCATTCCGCTATGAAACGGGCGAGAAGCTGGGCGATCTGGTCCTTGCCGCGGAACAGCCGATCGGGCAAGGCACGGTTGTCGTGTTAACCGATGCCTACGGCCTGAAGAACGAGGGTCTTTCGCGGGCCTACGAGTTCACGGGCCGGCTGCTGGGCTACCTGGCCTGGCGTCCCGGCAACCCACAGGCCACCTGGCGACAGTTGCTCGGCTTGGCCGCTTGCCTGGTCCTGGTGGGGCTGGTCGTCCGTCGCCCGCAGCCAACCCAGTTGGCCCTGCTCGTGGTTGTCCTTGGAGCCACCTTGGCCATGGTCACCGAGATCAGCGGGTCGCAGTCGCGGGTCTTGCCCGACGGCACCAAGGGCACGCCCTACAACACGCTCGCCTACATCGACGCCTCGCACTTGAACGCCTTTAGCAACGTCGATTGGACCCTGGACGACACCGTGGGCCTGAAGCTCACCCTGATGCGCAACGGCTATCTGCCGCTTATGCTTTCGGAGTTCAGCCC
>JBDKTH010001385.1:0-5818 GCA_039680305.1 Thermoguttaceae bacterium
GGCGGGCCTCGCAAGCTCGGCCCGCCCTACGGTCTCCGTGGGAAGAAGCAGCCAGAGTCGGAATCTTCCCAGTTGAGTACATCATGCGTGGCCCGCCCATGACGACAGCCTCCTGACTACATGGGGCTTTCGAGACTATCTCAAGCCGCCCTCTCCCTCCGGGAGAGGGCCGATGTGAGGGGAGCTTTTGATCGCTGAATCGATGGCAATTCCCCTCACCCTAGCCCTCTCCCCGAGGGAGAGGGGACCGGTGCCGCAGACGTTTTGAGATCGTCTCATGGTCAACGGGGGCTCTTTTGACAGGTAAGCTTTCCTTGCAGACGAGCCTGGATTGTCTCCAGGCTCATTGCAGATGGCGTATTTCGAGTAAGAAGGCAATCCAGTGGAACGTCATTTCCTCACCACGTGCGTTTTCTTGGTCGCCCTTGCGGGCGGCGTGTCTCAAGTCCTCGCCGAAGATCGCCCCGCGGTGGGCGCCTGGAGCTTCGAGGGCAGTCTGGCGGACCGTTCCGGCCGCGGCAACGACGCTTTCAACGCGACGGCTTCATTTGCGCCGGGACACAGCGGCCAAGGGCTTCGGTGTGGCCAAGGTCCGGCGGTGGTGCCCGACAGCCCGGAATTGCGGCCGGCACCGGGGCTGCGAGTTGAATGCTGGGTCAAACTGGATGCCTTCGGTAGGAGTTGGCAGCCGCTGTTGATCAAGGATCGTGCCTACCAACTCCGCCTGGATCCGCCAACGGAAGGCAGCCATTTTTCTTTCTTCCTGCACCTGGGCGCATGGGAACCGCGGGTCCGCTCGAAGATGCCGGCCAAGCTTGGCGTGTGGTATCACGTCGTCGCAGGCTGGGATGGAAAGGAGATCTGGATCGACGTCGACGGCCAGCGGACCAGCGCCCGGCGGTCCGGTGTGCCGACGCCCTCGGGTGAACCGCTGGAGTTGGGACTGTTCGAAGGCGTGTTGGATGACGTGCGGATCGAGAACCCTGCCGCCCCGGCGGCCGGGGTCGCGCAGTGGCTCTTCGAGGGTAACCTCCGCGACGCCACGGAGCACGGGCACCACCTCTCGGGAAAGGATGTCGCCTTCGCGGCCGTTTCGGGCGGACAGGCACTCAAGTCCGGCTCCCACGCCGTCCAGGTGGCGAGCAATCCCAAGTTGCAGCTTGCCCCGGGATTCCGCATCGACTGCTCCGTCTGTTTTGAAAAGCTGCCGGCCGAGGGCCGTCTCATCGCCATGAAGAATGGCGAATACCAGCTCCGCCTGAACTCGCAGAAAGAAGGGGGATGCTTCGCCTTCTTCGTGAATCTCGACGGCTGGGAGCCGCGTGTCACGTGCGAGGATCGCGTGGAGCCGGGTAAGTGGTATCGGCTCACGGCCCGCTGGGACGGCTCTGTCCTGACGCTGGACGTCAACGGCAAGCGGAACCGCGTGACGCGGTCCGGGTTGACGAAGGCCACCGACAATCCGCTGGTGATCGGCGGTCTTGGCGGCGGGCTGATCGACAACCTGAAAATCGAGAACCCCCGCCTCCCGACGCTGCAGGTGCGCAGGTCGCGACAGGAGCATGCGATCCTGCTTGCCGGGCGTCCGGAACGACTAACGACGACGATCCGCAATGTCGGCACGGGGGCCGAGCAGGTGGTCGTTCGTTTCAAGCTGCCAGCGGGCGTACGCTGCCTGGGCCAGGCGACCCACGAGCTGGGCAGCATGCCGACGGGGGCCGAGAAGACGATCGAGTGGGGCGTCGAGGCTGAGACGGCGGTCCTCGGAGCGGCAGAACTCCAAGTGACCGCGACCGGCATGCCGCCGATGACGGCCGGGCATCTGTTGGTGTTCTTCCCGACCGAGGAGGGACCGCCGACTTCGGCGTCGGAGAAACTGCCGCCGACCACGTCGGAACAGGGGAAGGCCACGACCTACTACATCGACAGCGCCGCAGGGAACAATGCCAACGCCGGCACGTCGCCCGACTCGCCCTGGAAGGATTTTACGAACATCAATGGCCGGGTGCTTGGGCCCGGTGAAAGGCTTCTCTTGCGACGCGGGAGCGTGTTCAACCAGGACCTTAACATCTCGGCCCGTGGCACCGAGGGCAATTGGGCGGAAATCGGGGCGTATGGCGCCGGAGCTCGTCCGACGATCCGCCGCAACTGGGACATCAACGACCGCTGTGCCTTGGTGAGGAATCCCGACTTCCTCCGCATCCGCAGCCTGACGGTCTGCTATGCCGCCAAGGGCCTGATCGTCAACTACACGGAATCCGGCCATCGGGGGCTGGTGATCGAAGACTGCATTGCCCATCACATCGAGGGCCTCTATCGGTTCAACGCCCACGGGATCCCCGAATGGCGCGACCAGCGGGGGCCGGAGGGGGACGGATCGCACAATTCGCCCGGAATCGCCATCACCGGGGCGACTGCCACCGACCTGGTGCTGCGCGACTGCGAGACGTTCCAGTGTTCCTCGGGATACTTCGTGCGCGGGGACGACGTGATCGTCGATCGCGTCTTCTGCCACGACAATATCGTCCACAACACGTCGCCCCATCCGTTCCTGGTCGCCATCCGTCGGACGGTGCTTCGGAACAGCATCTTCGATGCGTCGGGCTGGCATGCCAGCGCCGGCACGATGGGCATCATGCTCGGCGATCCCCAGGGGCTGATCATCCGCAACTGCTTCTTCCGCAACCAGCCCGATTCGGGCAGTCACGACGAAGGCGGCGTCGACTTCGAGGCCGCTGGCAACGGCTCCCTGATCGATCGCTGCACCTTCGAGAACAACGCCGGGGCGGCGATCGAGGTCTTGGGACTGAAGTCGCCTCAGACCACGAATATCGAGATCCGAGACTCGCGATTCATCAAGAACAACACCGCCAAGAAACTCGGGCCGTCGGAGGTGTACGTCTGGGGCAAGGTCCGCGACCCGTCCGTCTGCTGCAGCACGGGGACCGTCCAGGGCAACGGCTATGTCCTCCTGCCCGGCATCGAGTTCTTTGTGAACGAGGCGTCCAAGACGACGTCCTGGACGTTGCGCAACAACACCCAGTATGCAACCGTGGCGGAGATCGACCGGGCGATGCCCTACAACCGTCCGCCGGCGGTTGACGCCGGGGCGGACATTCGGACCGACCGGCTCAAGGTCGCGATGGCCGGCCGCGTGCGCGATGACGGCAGACCCGTGGGCAAACCGCTGGCGATCGGTTGGGAAGTGGTCGAGGGGCCGGGCAACGTCGCGTTCGACGATGCCCATGCGCCTGCGACCGTGGCCACGTTCGACAAGCCGGGCGACTACCTGCTGCGGCTGGTGGCCCACGACGGGGAGCTTTGGCTGAGCGACATGGTCGTGGTGCACATTCTTCCCGCGGGCATGTCGGTCGCCGCGGCATGGGAGTTCAACACGAACCTGGACAAGCAAGGGTGGACCGAGGTGAACCCGGGCACGCGTGTCCAGCAGTGGAAGAACCAGGACTGGCCGACCACGTCCCATCCGGTGAAAATCGTCGCCGGTGGATACTACGTGCTGGCGATCGAGGACAGCTCCGACGCTCACCTTCTGTCGGCCGACCACCTCGGCGTCGATCTGACCGGGAAGGAGAAGATCACGATCCGGTTCCAGAACCATACGCCGGCGACGGAAATGCGGCTGAAGTTTACGACCGAGGCCGACCCGGACTGGGATGACGCCAAGAGTCGGGCCTTTACGGTGGTGGCCAACGACAACGAGAGCCGGATCTACACGCTGGATCTGTCGACGCTGCCCGGATGGAAGGGCCGACTGCGGCAACTGCGGTTGGACCTGGCGACCGGCAAACCGCTGACCGGGACCTGCCGCGTGGACTACATTTGGGTCGGTTCGTCCGCAACCCGGCCGTGACGGTTGTCGGGAAAACGGGTGTTCGATAACAGAACGGGGCCGCAGGCTGTTTGGCCTGCGGCCCCGTTTCGCTTCATGTCAAGCGCCGATCAGGCGAGCGCTTCTTTGCAGTACTGAACGCACTTGCCCACTTCGGCGACCGTGCTGGAGCCTTCGGGAATCTTGTATTCCAGCTCAATGTCGGCCGGGAAGGTCCACTTCTCCTTGGCGATCAACTGGAGGACTTCCTTGATCGGCGTCTTGCCCTGGCCCCAAGGCAGGTTGCCGCCGTCGGCGGTGCGGTCCTTCAGGTGGATGCTGACGATGCGATCGTGGTACTTCTCGATCACGGGGATCGGGCACTTGCCCTTGGTGCCGGCGAAGTAATGGCCGATGTCGAAGTTGAAGCCGATGTACTGGCCATAGGACAGGATGGGGTCGTCCTTTTCCATCACCGGGTAGTTGTTCGTGTGGTTGTGGAAACCGACCCAGATCTTGTACTTGTCGGCGAACGGCGCCAGACGCTTGGCCATCGGCTCGGACCGTTCGAGGGTGACGGCCGTGCAGCCGAGCGTCTTGGCCACCTGGAAGCTGAAGTCGATATTCTCATCCGACTGGCCGAGGAAGCCCATCTGGTGGATGTGGATGTTGACGCCCGCATCGTTAAACATCTTGCGCAGCTCCTGGCACTTGGCCAGTTGCGCCTCGCGCTGGGCGTCGGTGGCCGTGTTGCCGATGCCGGCAAACGACTGGATCGGGCCACCCATCAGTTCGACTTCGCTGAGCCCATCCTGAAGAAGGGCCTTGAGGGTGTCTTCGGCCGAGTTGATGCCGCCGCGGTAGCTGTACGTGATGCAGCCGATGCGCACGCCCTTGAAGACGGAGCAAGGCTTGCCCGATACGGGAGCGGCCATCAGGGGCGAACCGCCGAGCATGCGTCCCGACACGAGGGCCCCGGCCGCAAGGGCCGCGCCGCCGAGAAAGGCACGCCGGGTGGTTCCTTGGCCGGTCATCGTCTGTGGTTTCATCGTTGAACTCCTGATTCTGGAAAATCTCAGTGGCAGTGGGAGATAAAGGCGCCGAGCGTCGGTCTTTTCGAAGGACGGCGCCGATCGCGCCGGCCGGGTTGGCGAATGGCTCCGCTTGCCCGGCGTCGATAACACTTCAGTATCGTTGGGCCGAAGCCCAAACACAAGCGCCGGCCGCCGGGACAGCCCCCCTTCTTGCTAGAGGGTTGCCCGGCATTGTGGCTGGCTACGCTGCGGAAACGCCGGAAACCGGCGCTGGCCAACAGCTTCTGTTCGTCTTACTTGGCGACAATCTCGTAGGCGAGTCGCGCCTTGCCGTCGGGGCCGGTGACGCGGAGCTTGACCACCAGTTCGCCGTTGTCGACGGTTGTGGGGACTGTTTCGAGGCGTTTGCCGCTGGGGCTGATTGCGTAGACCACCGCACGCTGCGGCTCGGCCAGGCGGATCCGCACGGTCGCCTCGCCCGCCTGGACCAGGTGCGGCAACGTGCCCCAGGAGTAGAGCGTTTTGCGGGCCTTTTCGCCGAACATCGCACCGGTGTTTTGCAGGTCGGTGAGATGGCACAGGAGCAGTCGCTTGCTGTCGCGAATCGGCTGAGCGTCGAGGCTCGAAACCCAGACCGTGGCGAACGACTTGTCGAGCGTCACGGTGGCTGCCGCCGTGCGAATCGTCTCGCCTTCCGGGCCGTAGCCGCCTGCCGTGCGGGCGGTGTCCAGCACCATGACGTCGCGCGGGGCGTCGATCAACAGTTCCTGCGTCTCGCTTTGGAACCGCTTGGCGTCGAGATCGGTCAAGTTGCCCTTGAGCCAGCCGCGGGCACGCATCGCGTCGAGGATTTTGGTGCCGGCGTCATCGGCGTACGGGTCCTCGGCCAGGACCTGGCCAGACGTGTTGACCGCGAACTGGCCCACGGGCAGCACCAGGTCGGCGTCGATCCGCT
>JBDKTH010000508.1:0-3165 GCA_039680305.1 Thermoguttaceae bacterium
GCCGCGGCACTTGTGCCGGGTCTGTGGCAACGCGCCGCGGTCATCGCGGGATTCCATCCTTGGATGGGTTTTACGGCATACCCATTCTACCATACGCCCCCTCCTTCTTCCTCCCTCCCCTTCGTCCTTTCCATGTTGACCTCCCGTCGCCGGTTCGCTAGAGTACCGCGTTGCTGTCCCACTCGTCGTGGTGCCCAAGCAGGAAGCTCTTATGGGTGCAATCCTCAAGCGATCTCCCCGAGGCTCGCTGGCGTCGGCCTGTCGCGGCATCCCCCCTCGAATGAGGGCGCTCTATATCGCGGGACGCCAGCGTACGGGCGGGTGACTGGCCGAGGCCTTTGCCAGCGACAGCGCCACGGAAATCACGCTCCACGAGGCCGTGGGAAGCATGGCCGGCTTGGCCCGGCTGCGGGACGAGGCGTACGATGCGGTCCTGGTCAGCCATGAGCCCGGCGAGCTCGACGCCCTGGAGTTGATCGAAGGCTACCGGGCCGGCGGGTCCGACGAGCCGATCATCGTGCTCGGCTCCCAGAGCGAGCAGGAAATGGCCGCCCTCTGCTTCGAGGTCGGCGCCGATGCCTATGTCTGCGTCAACACGACCACGACCCGCAACCTGATCTGGGTCGTCGCCCGGGCGGTGCAGCGGCACCAGTTGGTTCGCGAGAACCACCGCCTGAACGAGGCCGAACGCCAACGCCTCCAGCGCGAGCACGACGAGGCCGAACGCCTCCTCGGCCAGCAGCGAGGCCTGATTGGCGACCTGGAGGCGATCTGGCAACGCGGCCACCAGGTCGGCCCCACGGAAAACGCCGGTCTGCTGGACGAAGCCGCGGGCGATCCGTTGCCGTCGGCCCTGCACCAGCCATTGGACCTTCCCGCGGAACTGATCCACCACTACCGCGAACTGCTGCGGATCTACGTCATCATGGGCTCGGGCAACCTGACCGGCGAGCTGAGCCGGCTGGCCGAGATGCTGGCCACCGCCGGGGTAACCGCCCGGCAGACGATGCAGTTGCACCTGCACGTCTTGGAAGAACTGGTCCGCGGCTTGGGCGCCCGGAGCACCCGGCATGTGATGACCCGGGCGGACCTGCTGGTCCTGGAGATCATGATCCATCTGGCCGAGGGCTATCGCAGCCGCTACCAGGAGCGGGCTCGCCCGCCTGTTCAACGTCTGTTGCCCGGGTTTGAAGACTGCACCCCGACGGCGTTCTAGTGCGTCGATTGTCCGAGCCGGGGCGTGTCGCCCCGGAATCGGGCCGGCACGGCCCGGCTCTGAAAAAGTGGAGCGACTTGCCCCGACCTCCCCCGTGGCATTTCCGGCGTGTTCCGGCTATGCTGGTCGTTGCACACATCGTTGGCGACGGAGGCCCTCGGCTTCAAAGGCAACACCATGACGATCGGGGCGTATTGCGCGAAATGCGGGCGGATCGTGTTTGCCACGTCGAAGAAGATCGGCCAGTCGGTCACCTGCCCGGGCTGCGGGGCCGCGCTTGAGATCGCCGCTTCGATCTCCCGCGACGAGCCGGTCAACCTGGCCTGTCCCCACTGCGCCAGCGTCCTGCGCGTGATCCGGGAACTCGACGGCCACCGGATTCGCTGCACGACCTGCCAGATGATCTTCCGCGTCTCGGCCTCGCCCTGGAAGCTGACCCCGCTCGAGCCCTCGCCCGGAACGTAGACACACGTCTGGCAGGGAGGAAAGGAACTTCACGCATGGCACGCCCCACGGTGATCCTGTTCGACGTGAACGAGACGCTTCTTGATCTTGCTCCCGTAATGGGTTTTGACGAACAAAACCAGTAAGGTAGGGCGGCGCCGAGCGTGCGAGGCCCGCCAGATCCGTGGTAGTCGAGTGGCGGGCCTCGCAAGCTCGGCACCGCCCTACTTGATTACCGATCATGTTTGTCAAAACCCATAAGGAGAGCATCGGCAGAGCGCTCGGTGGTCGTCCGGAGTTGACGCCGCTCTGGTTGACGACGATGCTCCAGCATTCGCTGGTGGTGACCGTCGCCGACCATTGCCGCCGCCAACTGCGAGGGATTGGCACGCATCCACGCATTCAGTCCTTGGGCACCTCGCCGCCATCCTTCGAGCCCATCGCGCCCCAGACGCCGAATTGGCTGGCCCCGCTGGTCACTTCCACGCCCGTCGTGGTCGCCGTTCCCGTGTCGATGGTCTCGCTGAGGAACCGGACCGACCCGTCGGCAAACAGGCCCAAGACGCCGCCGGGATGGTAGCTCGAGGGCGTGAAGACGCCAAAATACCTGGAGTCGGCGTAGCAGGACGGCGAATTGGGCGGCAGCGCGGTCGTCAGGCCGGTATACATCGACAGCCCATCACTCCATCCGCGTCCCTGGTTGTAGTAAAGCGTCAGGCCGCTGTAGATGCCTCCGGACGCGTTGTTTCGCTTCGAGTAGCAGGTCGCCGCGCTACTGGCCGCAGCCGTATCGTTGACGATCGCGGCCCGGATGTGGTTATAGTTGTCCGCGCAGATCGCCCGCTCGCTCAGGGCGATCGTGTTGCTCGTCCCATCGGTGATATGGCTGAGGCGCACCCCGGACTTGGTCCAGAAGAGGCCGCGATGGTTCGTCGTGGTCGAGAAGGAATTGTAGTTGCTATTGTTGAGGTTGATCGAATCGCCCATGGAAAAGGCGTAGTTCGACTTTCCCCGTTCGGTCGCCGTTTTGCTGGTCTTGGGATCGCTCGGACAGAGGAGGCCAGGGACGGCGGTGGTCCAGGGGGCGAAGCCGGTCTGATAGGGCGCCGGGCCGAACGGCGCATAGCCGGTTCCCGCCTTGATCGCCTCGTAGAGCGGCGCCTGTTCCATGAACGGCAGCAGCGGCACCCACCCCGACACGCGGTTCGTATTGCTCTTGGTGTCGCCGCCCAATTCGGTGCCGCCCATGCGGAAGGGGAAACTGCGGAAGGTCGATTCGTAGTTGAGCAGCGCGAGCCCCGCCTGTTTCAGGTTGTTGCTGCACTGCGAGCGTCTGGCCGCCTCGCGCGCGGCCTGGACGGCCGGCAGGAGGAGGGCGATGAGGATTCCGATGATGGCGATGACCACCAGCAATTCGACGAGGGTGAACGCACGTTGCCGCATGACCTTGCCCTCAGAATGGATGTACCCAGAGACAACGCGGAGGAATTCCCGTGTCGCTCCGA
>JBDKTH010001181.1:0-4238 GCA_039680305.1 Thermoguttaceae bacterium
CGGTGACGCACATAGAAGTCGCGGATCGCGGAACTGTTGGTGGCGATCCGCGCCGTGCGCCGGGCCAGGAATCGGTCGATGGCCAGGCCAGCCCAACTCTTCCACGGGTCAACGCACCGCTCGCCGGCCACGAGGCATTTCACGCCGCAGGCGATCCCGGCGGCGCGGCCGTAGGCGTTGGCGGCGAACAGCCAGGTGTGCAGCAGATCGGGACGCAGCTCGGCCACGAGCCGCCGGAGGCGGCGAAACGCCCAGGGGTCGGCCTTCCACCGCTTGCCGATCAGCGTCACCGGAATCTTGGCTTCCTCCAGTTCGGCGACCAACGGGCCGGTGCGGGTGAGCACGGCCACGTGGACGTCGAACTCCGTGCTGGGCAGGCCGCGAACCAGCAGGCTCATCTGCTTTTCGGCACCGGCGCGGTCGAGGGAAGGGATCAGGTGAAGGATGCGTTTTTTCACTGTTCGCTTACCGTGAACAAAGGAGGTTCTCGAACAACGCCAGGTGGGCGTCGGCCATCTTGGCCAGGGAAAAGCGTGCTTGGACCGATGCCTGGCCCGCGGCGGCCAGACTGGCGGCCCACTGCGGTTCCTTGAGCACTTGCAGGAGCGTGGAGGCCAGGGCCGTGGCGTCGTCCAGCGGCACCAGGAGCCCCTGCTGGCCGTGGGTGATCAGTTGGCGGTTGCCGGGGATATCGCTGGCAATCGCGGGGAGTCCGGCGGCCATCGCCTCCAGCAGCGAGAGCGACATCCCCTCCTCTCGCGAGGGCAGGACAAACACGTCGGCGGCGGCCAGCAGCTCGTCGACCGTGTCGAAGACGCCGGCCAGCACGACCCGGCCGAACAGGCCGCGGGCCTCGATCAGCTCCTCCAGGGTCTTGCGATACGGCCCCTCGCCGGCCAGCCAGAGCCGGGCCTTGGGGAGCCGAGCGGTGACGAGTTCCCAGGCCGCCAGGAGGGTATCGAGTCCTTTGGCCACGTCGAGCCGGCCGGTATACAGGGCCAACGGCGCTGCGTCGGCCAATTGCAGCAGCGGATTGACCGAGGCCAAGGTCGCGCGGGCCTCGGCTTTGGCCGTTGACCCAGGGGTGGCAATTGGCACACCGTTGGGCACGTAGTGGACGCGGGCCAGCGGATAGCCGGCCTCGACCAGTTCGGTTTCGATCGCCCGGCTCGGGGCGACCAGGGCGTCGGCCTTCCGGCAACGGCGGCGGATCCAGCGGCCGAAGTTGCCGACCTCCTGCCAGCGGCAGTCGCCCGATTGGCCGGCCCCTTCCGCCCGGAGGACCACCGGCACCCGGCCTCCCACGGCCCCAATCGTCGCATAGGCGTCGTGCTTGAGCATGGAGACGTAGACCAGATCGTAGCGGTCGGAGTTCCGAGACAGCCATCGCGCCAACGAGCGCATGTACTCCAGCGTTCCCCAGAACCGTCGCGACGGGCTGGGAAGCCGCACCACTGACACGCCGCGATAGGTCAGTTCGGCCGGCCATTGCGTCTGCCAACGGGCGGTGAGCAGCGTCACCTCCAGGCCGCGGCCCGCCAATTCGGCGGCCAGGCTGGCCATGATCCGTTCCGCCCCGCCCACCAGGGGCCAGAATCGCCGGGTGACAAGCACCAGCCGCTGCAGGCTCACACTCCCGGCTCCTTGATCTCGTCGGGCTCCAACACCGCGACGTAGGGCAGGTTGCGATAGAGATCCTTGTAGTCCAGCCCGTAGCCCACGACAAACGCATCGGGCACGTCAAAGCCGACGAAATCAGGCTTCATCGGCACCACACATCGTCCTTGCTTGCGAAGCAAGACGCCCGTGCGCACGCTGTTGGGGCCGAGCTCGTCGATCTGCGGCACAAGTTCCCAAAGCGTGTGGCCCGTGTCGAAGATGTCGTCGACCAGCAGGACATCGCGCCCGCGCACGTCGCTGGAGAGGAGATCGAGATTGATCACCAACGGCCCAGGCTTGGTGCTGTTGCGATAGCTGCGGGCTTGCACCAGCTCGACCCGCAAGGGAATGTCCAGTTGGCGGATCAGGTCGGCCAGGAGCACGATGCTGCCGATCATGACCCCGACGATCGTCAAGGGCCGTCCCTCGTAGTGCTGGCGAATCTCTCCGGCCATGCGCCGGATCCCCTCGCGCAGTTGTTCCTCGGTGAGAATGACTTTCATAGCATGTCCCTCGGGGCTAGGCGTCGGCCTGTATTCTAGGGTCCGACCGCCGCTGGCGGTAGGTCGATTGACTGGGGCGAAGGTCTCACCAACGGCTTCCTATTTACCCAACCTATTTCTGCGCGGGCCCTGAGCGGTCACGGAGCCGACTCGGTGGCCCACTCGCCCGCTGAGCCCACCCCTCACAGGTGCAGCGTAAATCTCTTCGTGCGCGGCGACTTCGTGTATGGCCAAAAAACTTGGGCGAGCAACGAAGTCGCAACACCTTGCGAGATCAGCAGTTCCAGCGACCACGGAAGTCACAAATTCATACCCCAGGTGAGCTATGTCGCAGAAGCTTCCTTCCCCGCGCCCGAGGACCGGTTCTCTCGTAGCCGCAGGGATCGTACGCCGCCACCACCCACAGGCAGGCGAGTACGTCTCCCTGGAAGCAACCATTTCTTATCGCATTGTCAAAGATCTGAGCGTGTGAGGCGGGAAGCCTCCAGGCTTGAAGATACCAGATCGGCTGGCCCAATTTCTAGTTTTTTTTTGCGGGGGCATGGGACTCGCAAGTCGGTGGCGGCGCAGGTTGCCAGCCCAATCGATCGGTGGTTTGCTCCTTCCAGGTTCGCCATAGTTCGGGCACGACTCGCCACAGGATGACGGCGTTCCCCAGAAGAATGCCCCATAGAAGCCCTCGGATCAGCCACAACGGTCCGGGGACATTCCTGATAAAGCCCTGCCAGTCACCGTCGCTGAGGATGCCCACCAGGCAACCGGCCACAGCGACGAACGGAAAAACGAGCATGGCGACGACAGCAGAGAAGTACAGGTTGAAGGTAGGCCGGGCGTTTCTCAGGTTTCGCCCGAAACGAGAACTCCATAGCAGGAAAAGTGCCCAGCCTGCCAAAGTCGGCAAGAACGGGCCCGCGCCGGAGATGAAGGCGTGTTGCCAGGCGTCGAGGGGCGGCCCGGGTTTGCCAGCGGAATGAGGAGTCCCGTGAATCCCCCAGAAGTCGCTTCGCGAGAAGTCATAACGCCCGAAGATCAGTTCTCCCAGGGCATGCCCTCCCTCGTGAAAGAGCAAGTACAAGAAGACCACCACGAAACCGAGCATGAGAATTTGGAACAGGTGCAGGCTGGCAGCACGAACGCGTGGGTTCTTGGCCCTGCGAGCTATCACCATCCCGACGGCCGATAGGGTCAAGACGCCCACGTAAGCCCGGGACAAGCTTTGCCAGCCTGTCAGATAGGCCGGTTTTTCCGCGGCAACAACGACCAAGGCGCCATGATTCCCGGGCGGCTGACTCGCCGTGACCTCGTAGGTTCCGGGAGGGAATTCGCCGCTCCACGCATAACGGGTGGCCTCCGCGGTAGCGCTGCACATGAGGCCATGTTTTCCGGAGACGGAAAGCGTAAAGAACTCGCGTTTCCGCCCCGGACGCAGCCCCACTTCGAGTTGGCCAAGGGGCTGCGAGGTTGTGAAAGACGCCCGCACGCTGGGAGTTCCTGCCGGAAGTTCCACCACGCAAAGGGCCTTTTCTCGGAGGTGGTTGAATTCCCTCGTCTCATTTGGGTAAACGGCCCAAGCCGTCAGGCCAGCCACGAGAATGCAGGTTGACGCTACGAGCACGCTGGTGGCGAACTTTTTCATAAGGTCCTCTGATCCCGCCGGGGGACAACCAAGATGATTCGGCCGTGGGGTCATGATATTGGCATGATTCCCGTCTGAATAGAGTTGGCGAGGGTCCTGAGCAGGAACGAGGACGAGGGATCAAGACGTCGCCACTGGGCTCGCCCTAGTGGAACGCACGATTGACCACTACCCCGTAGCCCACCCAAACCCACATCCCATCGGGGCACGCCCGGCGCGGACGAACACGACCCTTGGCAACGTGAAGACCCATCAAAGGCGAATTGCGCGGCACGACGAGGTTTGAGCGAGGCTTGCATCGGAATGCCTCCGACAAGCTTGGTTTTCTGTTGTTTTTTGGTTGTCGCTGGCTTCCCTGGGACCTGGTCTGACGCTTCGTCGGTCACTGGAGTCCGCTGACCGTCACCAGTGGCCGTCTGGGCTCCCGTGCAAGGCCCTTA
>JBDKTH010000468.1:0-4852 GCA_039680305.1 Thermoguttaceae bacterium
GCGTTCTCGATCTGCCGATTCCGGTCGCGAGTCGTGACGATCACCCCCGACTTGATAAACATGTCGGAGATGCTGATGGCACTCGTCAGAAGCCCCCCAGGGTTGTTACGAAGATCGAGGAGCAAACCTTTCATGTCCTGCTCGACCAGCCGACTCAAAGCGGCCTTGAGCTCGTCTTCCGTCTTCTCGCTGAAGGAATTGAGTCGCAGGTAGCCGATCCGGTCGTGGCCTTCGAGAAAGAAATTCCAGGAGCCATTGGCATTGCGTGTGTCGCCCACCACGGTGTCGACATGGATCACGTCGCGGGTGATGGTGATGTCCGTCGGCTCGGTTTGCCCCTGATGAAGGATCGTCAGCACCACGGGCTCGCCGGCTGCGCCCCGCATGCGTTCGGCTGCATCGGCCAACGAGAATCCCTGGGTGCTGCGTCCGTCGATCCGCAGCACCTTGTCGCCCGCCTGAATTCCCGCCTCGTAGGCCGGGGAGCCGACCAGCGGACTGGCCACGGTCAGTTGCTTGGTGTCGGGATCCAGGAGGATTTCGATCCCGACGCCGCCAAATTGGCTGTCGAGCGTCTCCTGGAATTCGGTCAAGGCTGCCGGCCCGATGTACTCGGAGTATTCGTCCAGCCGGCCCAGCATCCCTTCCAAGGCCCCCTCGAACAGTACCTGTTCGTCCACCTTCTCCAGATACCGGGTGTTGATCTGGTCCATGGCGTAGATCAGCATCCGGCCAGGACGCGACACCTTGGCCGCACAAATCAGGCAGAGAACGCTCAGTGCCAGGAGGAGATGGAGATTACGACGCGGCATAGATCGTTCGAGGGGAAAAAGAACGGGGACGAGGAGATCAAACACGGTTAGCCGTTGAGTTTAGCGTGCTTCGGCCGGTGACGGCAAGCCACGTCGGCCGCGATCCGCCCGCATTCTCGACTGCTCTTGCCCACTTTCCGGTCATTCGGTAGCATGTGGCGCTTCAGGTCTTTGCCCCCGCGTTCAAGGGGGTGCGGTCGCGGGAGAGCTTGTCTCGGAAAGGACGCCGACGAATGCAGGCGACAGTGCGGGAGCTTGCGACGCTGGTCCAAGGAGAGTTGGTGGGGGATGAGAATATCCTCATCCGTGGCGCCTCGCCTTTGGATCAGGCCCAGCCGGGCGAGATCACCATGGTTGACAAAGCCGAGCGGGCTCCCTTGTTGGTGGGCTCGCAGGCGTCTGCGGCGATGGTGCCGATGGGCGTCACGTCGGACTGTCTGCCGGTGATCCAGGTGCATGACATTCACAAGGCGTTTGCCGTGATTGTCAGTCTTTTTCGTCCTCCGCGGCCTCTTCCGCGGGTCGGGATCAGTCCGTTGGCGGTGATTAGCCCGAAGGCCAGGCTGGGCAAAGACGTCGACGTCTATCCGTTCTGCACGATTGGCGATGATGTCGAGATCGGCGACGGATCGACGGTCCATGCCGGTGCGCATATCATGGCCGGCGTGAAGATCGGAGCCCAGGTGACGATCTACCCGAACGCCGTCATCTATGAGAACACCATCGTCGGAGAGCGGTGTGTGATCCACGCCGGCGCCGTGCTGGGGGCCTACGGATTCGGCTACGGCTTTGACGAGGGACGCCACCGCCTGTCGGCCCAGCTGGGCAACGTGGTCCTCGGCAACGATGTGGAGATTGGCGCCAATTCAACGGTCGATCGCGGGACCTATGGCTCGACGATTATCGGCGAGGGGACCAAGATCGACAACCAGGTCATGGTGGCCCACAACTGCCGCATCGGCAAGCACAATCTCCTCTGTGCCCAGGTGGGAATTGCCGGCAGCACAACCACCGGCGACTACGTGGTCATGGCCGGGCAAGTGGGCGTTCGCGATCACGTGCACATCGGTGCGCAGGCCGTGCTGGGAGCGATGGCCGGCGTGATCAACGATATCCCCGACGGTGCCCGCGTGGTCGGCATTCCGGCCACGCCCGAACGCGAACAGATGATCAAGCAAGCCGCCCTGGCCAAGCTGCCGGAGATGCGTCGCCAACTGAAGCAACTCCAGGCCACGGTCGATCAGTTGACGCACGCCCATGAACCGGTCAAGCCGAATGGCAGGGCTAAGGACTAAGGACGAAGGACGTTTAGCCCCGGCACTGGTGCCGGGCGGTGAACGCTGGGCGGAGGCGAGAACAAATCACCGAGCGATGGCGGATTGCGAAGGCCATAACACGGAGGCTGCTCAGCGGATCGGATTGCTCGCCGGATGGGGCCGGTATCCGATCGTGATTGCCCAGGCCCTGCGCGCCCAAGGGCGGCAGGTCTATTGCCTCGGGGTGCGCGGGCACGCCGATCCCCAACTGGCCGAAGTGTGCGACGATTTTCGTTGGACGGGCCTGGCGCGGTTTGGCAGTGCAATCCGCTATTTCCGTCGTCACGGCATTGTCCAGGGAGCGATGGCCGGCAAGATTCACAAGGTGTTCATGTTCCAACCCTTGTTTGTCGTCCGGAACGTGCCCGATCTGACGACGGTCCGTGCCTTTCTGCCGCACTTCCTCACCAAGCGGAAAGACTGCAAGGACGATAGCCTTCTAGGATGCGTGGTGGACCTGTTTGCCTCCGCAGGAATCACCCTTCGCCCGGCCACGGATTACGCCCCGGAGCTGCTCGTGAAACAAGGACAACTCACCCAGCGAGGCCCCACGGCGGGCCAGTGGAAAGACATCGAGTTTGGCTGGCATCTGGCCAAGGAGATGGGACGGCTCGACGTAGGGCAGAGTGTGGCCGTGAAGAACCAGGCCGTGTTGGCCGTCGAGGCGGTCGAAGGGACCGATCAATGCATTCGTCGGGCAGGGAGCCTCTGTCCGGTGGGCGAGTTCACCGTGGTCAAGGTGGCCAAGCCGCAGCAAGACATGCGTTTCGACGTGCCGACGATCGGCCTCGGTTCGCTCAAGACAATGGTCGAGGCCGGTGCCCGGATCCTGGCCATCGAAGCCGACCGCACGATCCTCCTCGATCAGGCGGAGGTGATCGATTTTGCGAACCGGAACAAGCTGGTGATCGTGGCATTGGAGGATCCCTGTTCGGCGATCCCTCAAAGAGCGGGGTAGATTGTGCGGTCCGTCTGCCCACAATAGTGAACGGCTTCTCCTCCACCCGGTAGTGTTCTGTGGTGGGGGTAGAATGCGTCGCCCGCACTTCCGACATTGCGCGAAGGCGCAGGTTGGCTCATGGTGCGGCTTGGGCATTTGTTACAATGCGGCTTGCTTCGGTTGGAATCGAAATAGTCTTTGGGGAGTGAAGGAATGGATAAGGTCGCCGTTTTTGAGAAAACCATTTTGGAGAAGACCGCCAAGGTGGGCGTGATCGGATTGGGGTACGTGGGGCTGCCGCTGATCCGGGCCTTCATTCATGCCGGCTTCAAGACGTTGGGGTTTGACGTCGACCAGGCCAAGATCGATCGGCTGCGGGCCGGGCAGAGCTATATCGAACACATCCCCTCGGCGTGGATCGCCGAATGCGTGGGCAATGGCACTTTCGAGCCGACGGCCGACATGCGGCGTCTCTGCGAGGCCGACGCCCTGCTGATCTGCGTCCCGACCCCTTTGAATGAGAGCCGCGATCCGGACCTGATCTACATTGAGGAGACGACTCGCCAGATCGCCGCGTCGCTGCGTCCGGGGCAGTTGATCGTGCTGGAGAGCACGACCTATCCGGGGACAACGCGGGACGTCATGCTGCCGATCCTTTCGGCCGGCGGCTTGAAGGTCGGCGAGGACTTCTTTCTGGCCTTCAGCCCGGAACGCGAAGATCCGGGCAACCCGAACTTCTCGGCCGATCGTATCCCGAAGGTCGTCGGCGGGATCGAGCCGACCAGTGGACGCTTGGCGCAAATGCTCTACGGCACGGCCGTGGTGCGCGTCGTGCCGGTCTCCAACTGCGAGGTGGCCGAGGCCTGTAAGATCCTGGAAAACACCTTTCGCTCGGTGAACATCGCCATGGTCAACGAGTTGAAGGTCCTCTTCGACCGGCTGGGGATCGATGTCTGGGAAGTGATCGAGGCGGCCAAGACCAAGCCGTTTGGATTCCAGGCGTTCTACCCGGGCCCGGGCCTGGGCGGCCACTGCATCCCGATCGATCCGTTCTATCTCAGCTGGGTCGCCCGCAAGCACGGCATGACCACCCGCTTCATCGAGTTGGCCGGCGAGATCAACACGAGCATGCCGGACTACGTGGTCCATCGCCTGACCGAGGCCCTCAACGACCATGGCAAACCGGTGCGGGGCAGCAAGATCCTGATGCTGGGCGTGGCCTACAAGAAGGACGTGGACGATCCGCGGGAAAGCCCGTCGTTTGTGCTGATGGAACGGCTCCTGGCCCGCGGGGCCAGGCTTTCCTACAACGATCCGCACATCCCCCGGCTCCCCTCGATGCGTCACTACGACGTGCCCGGCATGGAGAGCGTGGCGCTGACGCCCAAGCTGCTGGCCGAGCAGGACTGCGTGCTCATCGCCACCGACCACTCGGCCTACGACTACGACCTGATCGTGCGCCACGCATCCTTGGTCGTCGACACTCGCAACGCCACGAAGAATGTCAAGGAAGGCCGGGAGAAGATCAGGAAAGCGTGAGAAGAAAAGGATGAAGGATGAATGATAAATTGAAGGCGGAGAGAAGGGGACTATCGTTGTGGGATCGCGTAGACGGTTAGCGGCTGGCGATCAGCAGTCAGGAGCCATTTGAAGATACGCAATGGGCAGTCGGTGGATGACACCAGGCGGCCCGCCCGCCGAGCCGCTTGCGTCTTCGCGGTGTTCTTCCTCCCCCATTCATCCTTCATCATTTAGCACTCATCATTTCCCCCGGGGTGTTCCAT
>JBDKTH010001099.1:0-5488 GCA_039680305.1 Thermoguttaceae bacterium
TGGGGGTGCCACTATTCCCTCGGGTATTGCTTCGACGACGCAGGGAATGATACCTATGGCGGCACCATCATGGGCTTGGGGTTTGGCTGGGACATGTCCGTCGGCATGCTCTGCGACTTCTCCGGCAACGACCGCTATGAGGCGATTGGACAGTACACCCAAGGCTGCGGCGCGGAGGCGGGGTTCGGCACTATTTTCGACTACGCGGGAAAAGACGTCTACTTGGGGCCGAACCAGGCGTACGCCTCGCCCAGCATCTCCTATCACTCCCAGGCTGTTTGCGGTGGCAACTTCAGCTTTGTCGTGGACTATGGGGGCCAAGACGAATACGGCTGTGGAGCCCAGAACAACACCTATAACCAGCGAGGTGGTGCAGGAGGTTTTCTCGTGGACCGTCCCAAACGTGAAGAGGCAGAACAAGTTGCCGCTTCCTCCTCGGGTCGAAAGTGATCTTTGAGATGAAGACGAAACAGATATCGCGGCGGCATGTACGGAATTCCGCAGGCGTAATGGTTGGCATGGGCCTTCTCGCGGGATGTGACGAGGCAGGTAGCGATCCGCCAGGCTTTGCCGCGCCGCGTTCCAGGGGGGCTTGCCTGTGCCCGCCCAGTGCTCCATCGCCGGAAGATGTGGACGCTTGCCATGAAGGAGGGCAGAGAATTCGCCCGGCGAATGGCCAGATTTCTATATACGCGCCTCCGCATATAGGGTATGATCGTTACCAAGTCGAACATGTTGGTTGTCGTGAAGCCGCATCGTTGTGTTGCATTCCCGGGCTCCGCTTGCCACGCGAAGGCCGGACCTGAACCCGCTAACTGACAGGAGGACTGCCCCATGAAGCGTTTCAGTCTTGTTGGTGTTGGATGGTCGCTGGTTGCCGCCAGCCTTCTTTTGTTGACCGTGACAGGCTGCGGACGTAGCGTGGCGCCGACACCGAGCGAGCCTGCTCGGGACGCGAAAAACCAGTCGAGTGCCGCGCCGGCGGATCCTGCGCGAGGATCGGGAAAAGGCAGGGACGCCATCAAGCAGGCGGCCGACGCAGGCAAGTACCTGTTTGTGTTCTTCTTGAAAACGGAGGACGAGCAGACGCTCGCCATGCGTAAGGTTTTCGACCAGGCGATGAAAAAGGCGTCCGACCGCGCTCAGTCGGTCGCGGTGAACATCACCGACACCTCGGAAAAGGCCATTGTGGAGAAGTTTGACCTCGAGCGCGCTCCGATGCCGCTGGTCCTGGCGATGGCCCCCAATGGCGCCATCACCGGTGGCTTTCCCACCAAGTTCGAGGAGCAAGAGCTCCTGGACGCCTTCGCCACCCCGGGCACTGCGAAAGTGATGAAGCCGCTCCAGGACGGCAAACTCGTCTTCGTGTGCCTCCAGAACGGCAAGACAAAATCCAACGACGCCGCGATGCAGGGCGTCCGCGATTTCAAGGCCGACGCACGGTTTGCCGCCGCGACGGAGATCGTCACCCTGGACCCCACGGACGAGAAGGAGGCTCGTTTCTTGACCGACCTCAAAGTCTCGCCCGATATTGCGGAAGCCACGACCGTCTTTGTAGCGCCACCGGGAGCGGCGATCGGCAAGTTTGAAGGCGAGACCAATTTGGAAATGCTCGTGGACGTGCTCAGTAAAGCCAACACGGGTTGCGGGCCAGGTGGCTGTGGGCCGGGCGGTTGTGGCCCAAGGAAGTAGGATCGTTCCAAATACAGGGAAGTTCCGTTGAACGAAAATCGTTGCTCACGTTCGTTTTGATATTTGTTCTTATGAAAGGAGTCTCTTGTGACACGGAAGGTGACCTTCCTCGGAATTGCCGCGATGGCGGCAATAGCGGTTGCATCCTCCGCCGCAGCGCAGTCGTTGTATGGGACGCAACAGCCGAATTCTCAGACGGCAAGCAAAGGGATGGCCGCCCTTCAGCAGGCCGCGGATACCAATCGGTACCTGTTCGTCTTCTTCTACTCAGACGGGAAGGATGCGAATACTCGCGCGATGAGCGAAGTCTTTGATGCGGCGATGACCAGAATGGCCGACCGGGCCGATGGGATCACGCTCCACGTCATGGACCCTGCCGAAAAGCCGATCGTGGACAAGTTCTCAGCACGAGGGGCTCCCATGCCGCTTGTGCTGGCCATTGCCCCGACCGGAGCGGCCACCCGAGCTTTTCCGAAGAAGTTTGAAGAGGTCCAACTTCAGCAAGGGTTCGTCAGTCCCTGCGCGGCGATGTGTATGAAGGCCATCCAGGACCGGCACCTGCTCCTGATCTGTGTGCAAAACCACAACACGCAATTCAACGACGAGGCGCTACAGGGCGTCCAGACGTTCAAAGCCGATCCGCAGTACGACAAAGTAACGGATGTCGTGTTGTTGAATCCTGACAACCAGGCAGAACAGTCGTTCCTCAAGGCCCTTCAGGTCAATCCGCGGACCACCAAGGCGATCACGCTTTTGGTGACACCGCCGGGGGCCCCGGTGGGCAGCTTTGAAGGGCCAGTCACGAAAGAAGAGATCGTGGCAAAGCTCGCCGCGGCGCAGTCGAGCGGCTGCCCTGGCGGCAAGTGCGGACCTGGCGGTTGCGGACCCAAGAAATAGGAGGCTTGTTCCATGAAACTACAAACCCTCGTCTTGCGCGAGATTTTCGAGCGCAAGAGTCAACTGCTGACCAGCTTCCTGGCGATCCTGCTGGGAATCACGGTGATCGTCTCGATCAAGAATATCACTTACTACTCCGAAAAGGCCGTGGCGTTGGAGATGGATTCCTTGGGTGCCAACGTGCTGGTGCTCCCCAAATCGTCCACATTGCAGGACTACTACAGCGCCGACATGCAGAGCGAGACGATCCCCGAGGAATACGTCACGCAACTGGCGATGTCGGATCTGGCGGGGCTCGACAACCTCTCGCCCAAGCTATCGGTGCCGGTTGAGTTACAGGGCAAGGGCTTCACGCTCACCGGCATCTTGCCCAAGAACGAGTTCCAGGCCAAGGCCGCCTGGGGTGGGGCAGGCGTCTTCTCGCGGCCCATCGGCTGTGGGGCCTCGGTCGGCATGATGGGATCGGAGGACAAGAAGACGCTGGCTCGCAAGCGAGTCATCGAGACCCTCGAAGACAGCGAAGTCCTGGTGGGTGCCGATGTCGCCAGTGAGCTGGGCTTGAAGGAGACCGACAAACTGGACGTGTTGGGCAAAACGTTCAGCGTCACCGCGGTCCTGCCACAGACGGGGACCGTGGACGATTCCCGCATCTTCGCCCACCTGCACACCATTCAGGATTTGTCGAAGAAGGGACCGGTCATCAACGCCATCGAGGTGATCGGCTGCTGCCAGGAGATTTCCATGGGCCTGGTGGAGAAGATCAATCGCCTGCTCCCCGACGCGAAGGTCGTGACCATCACGCAGATCGCCGACGCCCAGATCAAGATCAACCGCATGATGTCGAACCTCTCGATGATGTTCCTGGTGATCATCATCTTCGTGGGCGGGGCGAGCATTGCCAACTACATGTACGCCAACGTCTATGAACGGCGGCGGGAGATCGGCACGCTCATGGCACTAGGGGCCAATTCCGGGCTGGTGCTGCGGATCTTCCTCTTGAAGGCCCTGATCCTCGGCGTGGCCGGCGGAATCGGGGGTTATGTGCTCGGCACGATCCTGGCGGTGGTCCTCGGTCCGCGATTGGCCGGCGTGGTCGTGTTGCCCATGCCGTTGTTGGCCGTGGCGGCGGTGGGCGTCTCCGTGGCGATCGCTCTGGTCGCGAGTTACTTCCCCGCCCGGCGTGCAGCCCGACTTGACCCCTGCGCCACATTCCAAGAGGTGTGATTCATGTTGAAGATGGAAAATGTTAGCAAGAGCTATCCGCATCGTGGCCAATTGGTAACGGCCTTGAGTGAGGCCAACGCCGAAATCCCCGAGGGAGACTTCGTCTCCATTGTCGGCCCGAGTGGCAGTGGCAAGAGCACGCTGCTTTTGATGCTCGGCGGGATGCTGTCCCCTTCGGGCGGTCGTGTCCTCCTGGAAGGCCAGTCGATCTACGACCTCAATGCCAACGGCCGTGCCCAGTTGCGAAAGCAGAAGATCGGCTTCGTCTTCCAGACGTTCAACCTGGTGCCGTACCTGTCGGCCTTGGAGAACGTTCAGGTCCCGCTCTTTCTCGGCAAGACGGACGAAAAGTCGCAGGAGGAGCGGGCCGCTGCCCTTCTCGATCGCGTGGGACTCGGCGACCGACTCCACCACAAGCCGAGCGAACTGAGCGTCGGGCAGCAGCAGCGGGTGGCGCTGGCTCGGATGTTGGCCAACGATCCAGCCGTCATCCTGGCCGACGAGCCCACCGGCAACCTCGACCCGGAGACGAGCCAGCAGGTCATTCAGTTCCTGGAAGAGGTGAATGCCGAGGGTCGGACGATCGTCATGGTGACGCACGATCCTCGGGCAGCGAAACGAGCGAAAAGGATCCTCAGGCTGGACCGCGGGGCGATCGTCTCCGAGAAACCAGGAGGAGAGGACCGTGATGCAGCCTGACGATTCAACTCAGGTGGAATTGGAGGATGACGAGGACCTGGAGCAGACCGACGCCTCCAATAGCGTCGATTTTATGTTACGGGCGTTCTCCGACCGGACTCGATTACGGATTCTCTGCCTCCTGCAAAAGAGAGAATTCTGTGTCGGGGATATCGTCGACATCCTCCAGGTGTCGCAGCCGAAAATCTCGCGACACCTCGCCTACCTCCGCAAAGCCGGGTTGGTGACAGCCCGTAAATCAGGACTGTGGTGTTACTACTCCCTGATGCCCTCGCAAGCGGCCTTTCACCAAAAGCTGCTGTCATGTCTGGGCACCTGCTTCTCGGAAGTGCCGCAGATTCAAACGGATCTGGCTCGGGCAGCAGCGATCAAGAAGTCTGGCGGTTGCTGCCCGCCATCGTAAACAAGGTCTATTGCCAACGGGCATCGCCCGCGGTGTAATAGCAAAGGATGATGGGTCCTCCTTCGCCGTGCCTTGCTGGTCAAGTTATCATGCCGGCAAGGCACGGTTGTTCTGTCAGTTGCCCGGTACGGGAGCATAGCCTTGTGCTCCCGATAGAATTGGTAGGGTGTTGCCACACGAGGTGCAGCCAGGGCCGCATGGGGCGGAAGCCCCGGCGGGCGGTGGCAAGGCCGGGGCAGCCAGGGCAGCGGGCATGGCCGCGGGGATTGCGGGGTTGCTATACGTGACGGCTGGCGTCACGGATGAGGGGCAAGGGGAGCTGAACCAGTTGCCGCACTGACAACCGGTGGTGACAGCAGCAACCGTCGATACTGCCAGCAAGAGAAGACGTCTCGTCATAACCGTGGCCTCCTACCGAAAAATAGATGGTCTTCGTACCCACAGGCCAACAGGACAACTCTACACCATGTCTTGCTCGCGGCAAGCAACAGGAGCCGAATGATGAGCTTGGATGCAGAGAACTTGCCAAAGCGAGACTCGTCCTGGCTACGATGGATATCCTTGTTGACCGTC
>JBDKTH010000962.1:0-12287 GCA_039680305.1 Thermoguttaceae bacterium
CAGCTCGTCGCCGAAGATATCGCCGAGCAGTTGGCGAAGCGGTCCAGTTTTCGGCGGACGATGAAGCGGGCGTTGGAACAAACGATGGAAGGCGGCGCCAAGGGGATCAAGATCCAGTTGGCCGGCCGCCTGGGTGGAGCGGAAATGTCACGCCGCGAGAAGGCGATCGCCGGGTCGATCCCCCTCTCCACGCTCCAGGCGAAGATCGACTACGGCTTTACCGAAGCCTGGATCGCGCAGGGGCATATCGGCGTGCAAGTATGGATTAATCAAGGTACTTATAGCGAGGAGCAGTCCGATGGCTCTGATGCCCAAACGGGTCAAGCACCGAAAAAGCCAAAGAGGACGTATAAGAGGTGAGGCGACTCGGGGAAACCGGGTAGTTTTCGGCGACTTCGGGCTGCAGGCGGTTGAGGGCGGCTGGATCAGTGCCCAGACGATTGAGGCGGGACGTATTGCGGCCCAGCAGTACCTGCGGAGCGAAGGTCGGCTGTTCATCCGGATGTTCCCGGACAAGTCGATCACCTCGATCCCCTTGGAAACGCGTATGGGTAAGGGGAAGGGCGAGCCGGAGTACTGGGCGGCGGTCGTGAAGCCCGGTTCGGTGCTGTTTGAGGTCGGTGGGATTTCCGAGGAAGCGGCGCGGATGTGCCTGGCTCGCCTGGCGCACAAGATGCCGGTTCAGGTTCGGTTTGTCCGTCGTCGCACTGTGTAGGTCGCCGGCAAGCAGGTCGAGGACCGCGAGACTGCGGAGAGAAACGATGACGAAGGTAAGTGAACTACGCGAGATGAGCGACGAGCAGTTGGGGCTGACGCTCAAGGAAACGAAGGAGCGGCTGTTCCGGCTGCGATTGCAGGCCCAGACCGAGAAGCTTGACGCGCCCAGCGAGTTGCGCAAGCACCGGCGACTGATCGCGCGGGTCAAGACGATCCAGAGCGAGCGGGCGAAGAAGGCCGTGGGGAAGTAGCACGCGGCGGCGCGGGGCGACACGAGAAGGCCGGGATATTGCCAGATCTGACCGGCGCAAGGCCGGCAAGGTAAGCGACCCAGGAAACGAAGCGATGCCAAAGCGAGTGGAAGTCGGAGTAGTGATCAGCGATAAGACGGCGAAGACCCGGCGGGTTGAGATTCCGCGGCTGGTCAAAGATGAACAGTATGGCAAGTACCTGCGTCGGCGGACGGTCTGCTACGTGCATGACGAGCAGAATGAGTCGGCGGTCGGCGACACGGTGGAGATTCGCGAGAGTCGGCCGCGGTCGCGCCTGAAACGCTGGGAGCTGGTCCGGGTGGTGACCAAGGGACGATTGGTTGACCTGGCCGCGATTCGGGCGGGGCGGGGCGGGGCGGAGGAAGCCACCTAGGGCGGGCGGACGCTGGGCGGCACCGGTCGTGTTCCCCCAAGGCGACAGGACTTTAGAACCGGATAGCGAGTGTGAACCATGATTCAAATGCAAACCCGGCTGGCCGTAGCCGACAACACCGGCGCAAAGGAAGTGATGTGCGTCAAGGTGCTGGGCGGCTCGCGACGCCGAACGGCAGGGCTCGGCGACATCATCGTCTGTAGCGTCAAGGACGTGATCGCTGGCAGCGAGGTCAAGAAGGGCTCGGTCGTCCGGGCCGTGATCGTGCGGGTCAAGACGCCGACCCGGCGGTCCGACGGAAGCTACGTCCGCTTCGACAGCAATGCGGCCGTGATTATCGACAACGATCAGAACCCCAAGGGCACGCGCATTTTTGGCGCCGTGGCCAGGGAACTGCGGGAACGCAACTTCATGAAAATCGTCAGCCTCGCCAGCGAGGTGGTGTAATGCATATCCGAAGCAATGATACCGTCGAAGTGATTACCGGAGACGATCGGGGGGCACGCGGCCGGGTGCTGCGGGTCAGCCGCGCGAGCGGCAAGTTGGTCGTCGAGGGCTTGAACAAGGCGCTCAAGCACGTGCGCCGCAGCCAGAAGAACCCGCAGGGTGGGCGTCTCTCCAAGGAGATGCCGCTGCCGATGTCGAACGTGTTGCTGGTCTGCAGCGCGTGCAACGCGGCGACGCGGACCGGCGTGCGGATCCTCGAAGACGGCAGCAAGGTCCGTTTCTGCAAGAAATGCAAGGCGGCCATCGGTCAGATTGCTCCCCCGAAGAAGAAATCAGACGCGTAACGCAGTAGGCAGAAAGACATGAGCAGCGAAGCCACCAACATCCCCCGGCTCCAAGAACGCTATTTCAAGCAGATTGCGCCGGGATTGAGCAAGCAGCTGGGGCGGTCGAACCGGCTGTCGATCCCGCGGCTGGAAAAGATCGTCGTCAACATGGGCGTCGGGACGGCGACCGGCGAGAAGAAACATCTCGAGGACGCCGTGGACGCGATGACGCAGATCGCCGGCCAGAAGCCGGTGGTGACCCTGGCCCGCAAGTCGATCGCCGGGTTCCGTCTCCGCGAGGGGATGGCGATCGGCTGCAAGGTGACGATGCGGGGGCGGCGGATGTACGAGTTTCTCGATCGGCTGATTTCGATCGCCCTGCCCCGTGTCCGCGACTTCCGCGGCGTGGCGCCGGAGGGGTTCGACGGCCACGGGAACTTCAGCATGGGATTGGCGGAGCAGTTGGTGTTCCCCGAGCTGAACCCCGACAAATTCACGCGGCCGCAAGGGATGAACATCACGATCTGCACGAGTGCGGAGAGTGACGACGAGGCGCGGGAACTGCTAAGGGCCTTTGGGATGCCGTATCGGACGGAGAAGGCCGACGCCCCGGCGAAGGGGAAGAAGAAGTAAGCGTGGGGCGGACGCTGGGCCGCCGGAGGACGAGCAAGTGAACGAAACGGGAAGAATTCCCCCCGAGAGGATCTGAGGACATGGCACCCAAGTCAAAGATTGCCGCAGCACTTCGGACGCCGAAGTTTTCCACACGCCGCGTGCGGCGTTGCCGGCTGTGCGGACGGGTCCGCGCCGTGTATCGGAAGTTTGGCATGTGCCGGATTTGCTTCCGGAAACTGGCGGACCAAGGGATGATTCCGGGCGTGAAGAAGGCCAGTTGGTAGGCCGCCGCCGGAAGACGTAGGAACAACCGGGTATAACGCAGAGAAGTCTTTAACAAAGACCGTACAGATATGATGACCGATCCCATCGCCGATATGTTGACCCGTATCCGCAATGCGGTGCGCGTCGAACGGCCGCACGTGGACCTGCCCGCCTCCAAGGTGAAGCGGGGTCTGGCGGAAGTGCTCAAGCGCGAAGGCTACATTTGGGACTGGGAGGAAGTCGCGGGCGAACCCGCCTCCAGCCTCCGGCTCCATTTGAAGTACGGCCCCAACGGGGAGCGCGTGATTCGGCACGTCCGTCGCGTGAGCAAGCCGGGACGCCGCGTGTATAGCGGAGCGATGAAACTCAAGCCGGTCCTCGGCGGGATGGGAATCGTCGTCCTGAGCACAAGCCGCGGAGTGATCAGCGATCGCGAGGCACGGCAGCGCAATCTGGGCGGTGAAGTGCTCTGCGAGATCTGGTAGCTGAAACGAGAACCGCTAGCAGACGCAAGGTGATTAGATATGTCGCGAATCGGAAAGAAGCCGGTGGCGGTGCCGGATAGCGTGAAGGTCGCCATCGCCGATCACAAGATTACCGTCGAAGGTCCACTCGGCAAGCTCGAGCAGGACTTCCGCCCCGAGATCGACCTGGTCTTCGATGCCGGCGCTAAGGCCGTCACCGTCAGCCGCAACTGCGAGACGCGGTTGGCGCGGGCGCTGCACGGGCTGTCGCGGGCGCTGGTGCGGAATATGATTGATGGGGTCACGAAAGGCTACGAGAAGCGCCTGGAGATCGTGGGCGTCGGCTATATCGCCGCGCTGCAGAATAACGTCCTCCAGTTGCGCGTCGGGTTTGCCAACGAACTGCAGAAACCGGTGCCGGCGGGACTGAAAGTCACCTGTCCGGACCAGCAGCACGTCGTGATCAAGGGGATCGACAAGCAATTGGTCGGCCAGTTTGCCGCCGAGGTCCGTGCCCTGCGAAAACCGGAACCGTATAAGGGGAAGGGAATTCGCTACGAGGGCGAGGCGGTCCGGCGCAAGCAAGGGAAGGTCATGGCGAAGTAGCCCGAGTACACTGCCCCGGGCATGGTTTGAACGGCCGGACAAGCGGCTAGCGAGGCGAGACTGTGAGACACGCAAAGCAAGTTACGCGACAGCGAGGGATTCGCGCCAAGCGCGTTCGCAACAAACTGAAGGCGACCTTGAACCGGCCGCGATTGGCCGTCTTCCGCAGCCACAAGCACATCGCCGTGCAGATCATCGACGACGCGACGGGGCGGACGTTGGCGGCGGCGAGCACGACCGAAAAGGAGTTGAAGGCCAAGGTTCCCTACGGTGGGAACGTGGCCGCCGCGGTGGAAGTCGGGAAGGCGATCGCCGCGCGGGCCGTGGCCGCGGGGATCAAGCAGGTCGCCCTCGACCGTCGCGATTACAAGTATCACGGGCGCGTGGCGGCGTTGGCCGACGCGGCACGGGACGGCGGGTTGGACCTGGGCGCCAAGGGCGAAAAGGTCGCCAAGCCGGAACCGGCCAAGAAGGCCAAGGGTGAGAAGAAGGGCGGCGAAGCCAAGGGCGAAAAGAAGCCCAAGGCGGAGAAGAAGCCGAAAGCGGAAAAGGCAGCAGAGTAGAACAGGAGGGTTCAGGGTTCCGGGTTCAGGATTGGGTCACGAAGAAGCGTCTGACGCGACCGCCCAGTCCGGAACCCCGAGCCCTGAACCCCGAACCCTTTGCATGCGGCCCCCGGTCGCAGCGAGATAGAAGTGAACTATGGCTAGCGAACCGACATCCCGAGGGGAACTGATCGACAAGGTAATCAAGATCCGGCGGTGCGCCGCTGTGGTCAAGGGCGGGCGACGTTTCAGCTTTACAGCGCTGGTCGTCGTCGGCGATGGCCGCGGGCGGGTCGGCTGGGGATACGGCAAGGCCAATGAGGTGCCGCCCGCAGTCGAAAAAGCCGTCAAGGACGGGGCCCGGAAGATGGTTCCGGTGAACGTCACGGGGAAGACGATCCCGCACACCGTCAAGGGACATTTCGGCTCCGCCGAGGTGATCCTGGTGCCGGCCGGCCCGGGTACTGGCGTGATCGCCGGGGCCGCGGTGCGGGCCGTCTGCGAAGGCGCGGGGATCGGTGACATCCTCACCAAGAGCTTCGGGTCGACCAACCCGATCAACCTTGTCAAAGCCACCATTAACGCCCTAGAACAACTCCGCTCGGCCGGCGAGGTCGAGCGGCTCCGTGGAGTCTCCCTGACATGAATCTGAACGACGTCCATCGCGGGATCCAGAAGTACAAGAAACGCAAACGGCTCGGGCGTGGTCCCGGGTCCGGGCAAGGCAAGACGGCCGGGCGCGGCAGCAATGGCGCTGGCTCGCGGGCCGGTGCGTCGATGCCCCCCACGTTCGAAGGTGGCCAAATGCCGTTGGTTCGCCGCGTGCCGAAACGTGGGTTCCATAACAAGTTCGCCGAGGAAGTCGTCGCGGTGAACGTGGGTGAACTGGAGAAGGTGTTCGCCGCCGGTGAGTCGGTGAGCCCCGAGACGGTTCGGGCGAAGCGGCTGATCAAGCGGAGCTTCGATGAGCTGAAGATCCTCGGCGAGGGCTCGTTGACCAAGAGCCTGAAGATCGCCGCCCACAAGTTCAGCAAGTCGGCGCAGGAGAAAATTCAGCAGGCCGGTGGGGAAATCACCGTGTTGCCGGGGAAAGCTCCTGTTGTCAAAAACCAGAAAAAGCAGCAAAATCAGAAGCAGTAGAGCATAGTACGTAGGGAACGCCCTGCGTGGCGTTCCGCTCCGCTGTGACGGCGGGACGCCACGGAGGGCGTTCCCTACAGGCCGGACCGCCAACTCGATAGAGGACAAATCGAGCGATGTGGGAAAAGATCCGTATCGTCTTCACGATCCCCGAGCTGCGCAACAAGATCCTGTTGACGCTGTTTCTGTTGGCTATCTATCGGATCGGCTGGCAGATCCCGTTGCCGATTGTTGATACGGGCAAGATGACGGCCTTCTTCAGCGAGCAGTCGGCCGGGGGCCTCGGGGCGTTGGTCGAGCAGGTGGCTGTGTTCAGCGCCAGCCAGCTCAGCCAGGCGACGATCTTCGGTCTGGGCATTATGCCCTACATCTCCGCGTCGATTATCTTCCAGCTGTTGGGCACCGTCTGGAAGCCGTTGGAACAGTTGCAGAAAGAGGGCGAAACCGGCCGGAAGAAGATCAACGAGTATACGCGGTACGCAACCGTCGGCTTGTGCATCATCCAAAGCTGGTTTTACGTGCAGTTTATCGTCCAGAACCATCTGGTGCGGGATAATTTCGTCTCCGGCGGCGGCTTGAGTTTCGGCTGGCAGTTCACCGCCGTGATGACGATGACCGCCGGAGCCACCTTCCTGATGTGGCTCGGCGAGCAGATTGACGAATACGGGATCGGCAACGGCATCAGCCTCCTGATCATGGCCGGCATTTTGGCCCGCATGCCGATGGCCGGCTGGGATCTGATTCGGCCGATGGTCGAAGGCGGGATCGAGCTGGGCAGCAGCGGCGGGAACATCGGGATCGAGAGCGTCCTGGTGCTGGCCGTGCTGTTTGTGAGCGTTGTCGCCGGCGTGGTGTTCATCACCCAGGGCCAACGGCGGATCCCGACGCAGAGTGCCAAGCATGTCCGCGGTCGGCGGGTCTACGGCGGGACCCGGCAGTACCTGCCGTTGCGGGTCAACCAGGCCGGCGTGATGCCGATTATTTTCGCCAGCAGCTTGCTGCTGTTCCCGTCGGTCGTCTTCACCTACGTCGCGAAGGCTTATCCGGGATCGGGCATGCTGACCGCCCTGGAGCAGTCGTTCCGGCGGGGCGACTCGTATGTGTACAACATGCTCTATATCGGGCTGATCTACTTCTTCTGCTACTTCTGGACGGCGATCACCTTCAACCCGAAGGATATGGCCGACAACCTGAAGAACTACGGGACGTTTATCCCCGGCTATCGGCCGGGACGTCGGACGGCCGACTATCTGGAAAAGGTCATGGTGCGGATCACCTACGCCGGGGCCGGCTTCCTCGCGGTCGTGGCGATCCTGCCGACCCTGGTGGCCGACTGGATGGGGGTGAGCTACAACATCGCCAGCTTTTACGGCGGCACGAGCCTGCTGATCGCCGTGAGCGTGGCGTTTGACCTGGTGCAGAAGATCGACAGCCACTTGGTAATGCGGAACTACCGCGGGCTGTTGGAGAAGTCGTAGGCAAGACAATCCGGGAATCAGGGACGGTTCAAGACGTAGGGTTCCGGGTTCGGGATTCAGGGTTCAGGATGACGCCCGGCCAATGGGCGACCTGAGCGTCGGAATTCGAGCCCTGAACCCTATCCTTGTCCTGAAAGCCGGCGTTATACTCGTTTCGGATCTCCGAACCCTTCGAAGGAATTGCGACATGAGACTTGTGTTCATCGGACCTCCGGGCGCTGGGAAAGGCACGCAGGCCGAGCGGTTGATCGCCACGTACCAGTTGGCGCACCTTTCGACCGGCGATATGCTGCGGGCGGCGCGGGACGCGCGCACCGAGGTCGGTGTGAAGGCCGATGAATACATGTCCAAAGGACAGTTGGTTCCCGACGACATTATCGTGGCGATCATCGAGGAGCGTCTGAAGAATCCCGACTGCCAGAAGGGGTTCCTTCTGGACGGCTTCCCCCGCACGCTCGCCCAGGCCGAGGCCTTGGACGGGATGCTCCAGCAGGCCAAAACGCCGCTGGACAGCGTGTTGGAGTTGCGGGTGCCGGAAGACGAACTGTTCCGTCGCTTGGCGGGACGCGGCCGCGCGGACGACAAGCCGGAAGTGATCCGTCAGCGCTTGGTGGCCTACCGCCAGCAGACCGAGCCGTTGTTGGACTACTACGGCAAGAAGAAGCTGTTGGTGACCGTCGAAGGCCTTGGCGCTGTCGACGAGATCTTCTCGCGGATCCGGAAGCACCTGGACCCGTTGGCGGGGTAAGGGTTGACGTGGCGAGACGCCCCTTCCTCCAAGGAGAGGGGAACGAGTGCAGTATCAGCGGAAACAGAAGCGAGTTTTGGAAGTGCAGATCCTTCGGTCAGGTCGGGAAATCCAGATGATGCGGCAGGCCGGCTTCGTGGTCTGGCAGGCGCATCAGCTGGCGGCCTCGATGGTTCGACCGGGGGTGACGACCGGGGAAATCGACGCGGCGGTCGAGGAGTTTTTTCGACAGCACAACGCGATCCCGCTGTTTAAGGGGGTGCCCGGCCGGGTGCCGTTCCCGGCAGTGACTTGCATGTCGATCAACGAGGAGGTTGTCCACGGGATCCCGGGTCCCCGGGAACTGCGCGAGGGCGACATCCTGAGCATTGACACCGGATGCAAGGTCGATGGCTGGTGCGGCGATGCGGCGGTAACCCATGCGGTCGGGGCAATCCCGGCTGACGTGCAGCGGCTGTTGGATGTGACTCGCGGGACGCTCGAGTTGGCGATCGAGTTGATCGGCAAGAAGAGCTATTGGAGCGAAGTCGCCGCGGAGATGGGGAAGTACGTTCGGGATCACGGGTTGAGCGTGGTTGAGGCGTTCGTGGGCCACGGGATCGGGCGGGAGATGCACGAGGACCCGCAGGTGCCCAACTTCGTCAGCGATCAGTTGCGGCGAAATGGCGATTTCCGGCTCTTGCCGGGGCTGGTGATCGCGGTGGAGCCGATGGTCAATATGGGGACGAAGCGGGTGCGAACCAAGTCGGACCATTGGACGCAGGTGACCGGAGACGGTCGTCCGAGTGCCCATTTTGAACATACAATCGCGGTGACTGAATCCGGCCCGTATGTGTTGACCGCCGGTCCCGAAGAGGACGAGCGGTTCGCGCGACTCGGCCGGGCTTGAGGACACAGCGGACGGCCGCGGGGGCTGGGATGGCCTGGCCGCGGCGGTGCTCACCCCCGAGGTGAGGGTAGGGAAAACTTTGCTTGTGGGCCTTGAGGGATATGGCCCATCAGGCGTATACTGGTGTTCTTTGCCAAATTTTAGACTTTAGCGTGTGTAGGTAATTATGAAGGTCCGGGCCAGCGTCAAACGAATTTGTGAGCACTGCAAGATCGTGCGCCGCCGCGGGGTGGTCTTCGTCGTCTGCAGCAATCCCCGTCACAAACAACGGCAGGGTTGAGCTCGAACCGCAGGGAGTACCTCGATGCCTCGTTTACTCGGTGTTGACATACCCAACGACAAGCCGACGGTGATCTCGCTGACCTATTTGTACGGCGTCGGGCCGAAGGTCGCGCAGGAACTCTGTCACAAGGCGGGGATTGATCCCCAGGCCCCCGCGCGGGGGCTGCGTGAGGACGAAGTGGCCCGCCTGGCTGCCTTGTTGGACAAGGACTACACGGTCGAAGGCCAGCTTCGCCGCCAGGTCGCGCAGAACATCGCGCGGCTCAAAGACATCAACTGCTATCGGGGAATCCGCCATCGGCGTGGCCTGCCGGTCCGCGGCCAGCGGACCCGGACGAACGCCCGCACGCGCAAGGGCCCGGCCAAGACCGTGGCTGGCAAGAAGGGCGTGAAGGACCTCCGCTAGTTGCCGCTGGTCGCTTTGCGGGAGCTGGGCCGAGGATCGCGAGTTCGGATGCGGTCGCGGTTGAGCGGCCTAAGGCGGGAGAGTGGCGTTGGCCGGGGCCAACAACGTTGTTCACGAATCACTTACGAAGTCAGTCGAACCATTAGGGAGTATTTCCAGCAGTGGCCAAGTCTACGTCTTCTTCTGCGTCTGGGGCGGGAAAGCGACGAAAGGCTCGCCGGAATGTCACCGTGGGCGTCGCACACATCAGAGCGACGTTCAACAACACGACGGTGACGATCACCGACACCAAGGGGGATACCCTCTGCTGGTCGAGCGGCGGGACCGTGAATTTCAAGGGAAGCCGGAAAAGCACGCCGTTTGCCGGTCAGATGGCGGCGCAGCAGGCGGCCGAAAAGGCGATCAAGTTCGGGGTCAAGGAAGTGGACGTGAGGGTCAAGGGCCCCGGAAGCGGACGGGAAAGCGCGATCACCGCCCTGCAGGCCGCCGGGCTGTCGATCAAGTCGATCGAGGACGTCACGCCGCTGCCGCACAATGGCTGCCGCCCCAAGAAGAAGCGGCGGGTCTAGTCGGAACACAATCGTTGGACATTTGACTTGGAGTTGAACCAGAGATGGCTCGTTATACCGCCGCCGTGTGCCGGATGTGCCGCCGTGAGGGAGCGAAGCTGTTCCTCAAGGGGACGCGTTGCGACACCAACAAGTGCGCCGTTGAGCGCCGCCAGAACGCGCCGGGGATGCATTCCTTCCGCCGCGGCAAGCTGACCGACTACGGCCAGCATCTGCGGGAAAAGCAGAAGGTGAAGCATTACTACGGTGTCCTCGAACGCCAGTTCCGCCGGATCTTTGCCGAGGCCAACCGCGGCAAGGGAAACACCGGAACACGGCTGATGACGCTCCTTGAGCTGCGATTGGACAACGTCGTCCACCGGCTGGGGTTCGCCCTGTCGCGGGCCCAGGCCAAGCAGATGATCATCCACGGACACATCCTGGTGAACGGCCGCCGTGTTGACATCCCCAGCTACCAGCTGAAGCCGGGGGACCGCATCGGAGTGAAGAACCGCCCGAAGAGCGTTCAGTGGGTGCAGGCGAATGTGGCCGAGCATCCCCGCGAAGTGCCCGACTTCCTCAGTGTTGTCGGCGGTACGACGCTGGAAGGGCAGGTCGTCCGCGAGCCCGAGATCGAGGACGTTTCGATTCCGGTCCAAGCCCAGCTGATCGTCGAGCTTTGCTCGAAGTAGTCGGGCGAACCCCCCACCCTGCGAATCAATCCCTTTGGAGGCCTCTCATGCGTATTCGATGGCGCGGACTTGAACTGCCCAGTCAAGTGACGTGCGACGCCGGATCGCTGACTTCCACCTTCGGCAAGTTCGTCGCCGAGCCGTTCGAACGCGGCTTTGGCGTGACGATCGGCAACAGCCTTCGACGGATTATGTTGTCCAGCCTGGAAGGCAGCGCGGTCACGCGGATCAAGGCGCACGGCGCCCAGCACGAGTTCACCACCCTGCCCGGCGTGGTCGAGGACGTTACCGACATCGTGCTGAACGTCAAGTCGTTGGTCGTGAAGAATCACAGCCCGCAGACGCGCGTGCTGCGGATTGAGAAGAATACCCGCGGCGTGATCACGGCCGCCGACATCCAGGCGGATGAGGCGGTCGAGGTGATCAACAAGGATTTGATCATCGCCACGTTGACCGAAGACGTGCCGTTCTCCTTGGAATTGGTCGTCGAGAACGGGCGCGGCTACGTGCCGGCCACGGAGCACACGCCGCAGACCCAGGAAATCGGCGTGATTCCCGTCGACGCCGCCTTCAGCCCGGTTATCCGCGTGCGGTATGAGGTGGAAGAGACTCGCGTCGGCCAGAAGACGAACTACGATCGGCTGACGATCGAGATCTGGACCGATGGCTCGATCACGCCCGAGATGGCGTTGGTCGAAGCGGCGAAGATCCTCCGGAAACACCTGAACCCGTTCGTGCAGTACAGCGAGCTGGGCAGCAAGGTCCATGCCGAGCTGCGTGCGGCGGCCAGCGGCGGGGTCGACCCGTCGTTGGATTCGAAGTTGAACATGAGCCTCGCCGAGTTGAATCTCTCGGTGCGGGCGACGAATTGCCTGGAGTCGGAAAACATCAATACGGTCCGGGATCTGGTCTCGCGGACGCCCGACGAATTGCTGGAGGTCCGCAACTTCGGCGAGACCACGCTCAACGAGGTTCAGGACAAGCTGACCGACATCGGGTTGCGGTTGGGAATGAAGCTCCCCTCCGCCCCGGCCAGCCCCCTATGAAAGCGGTGAGTCCGCCTCACCCTAGCTCCCAGCCACCAACACTTTTTGGCGAAATACGACCATGCGACACAGAAGACGAGGACGCAAGCTCGGACGCAACCCGAACCACCAGCGCGCGCTGATGCGGAATCTGGCCTCGGCCTTGATCCTGACCGAGCGGGATGCGGAAGGCGAGGAGAATCAGCCGAAGGTTAAGGGGCGGATGATCACCACGTTGCCGAAGGCCAAAGAGGTCCGGCCGTTGATCGAACGCTGCATCACCATCGCGCGTCGCACGCTGGCCCAACAGCAGGCCGCCGACGCCCTGGTTACCCAGGCCGAACGGCATTCGGAAGAATGGCGGGCTTGGCGCTCCAGCCCCAACTGGGGGAAATGGAATCAAGCGATCGCCCCGGTGATCGCCGCGCGGCGCCGCGTGTTGCGGCTGTT
>JBDKTH010000538.1:0-6607 GCA_039680305.1 Thermoguttaceae bacterium
GCGCTGTCCGTCGAAGAGGTCCAGGCGAGCTACACGGCCGAATCGCCGCGGCGAACGACGCCGGACCAGGCGGTACGTGAGATCGTTCCCGCCGTGGCTCTTCCGGCGGCTGTGATCGAGAACCAAATGGCAAAACTGGAACTCGATGCACGAGGCCGGTGCATCGCACTCATCGAGAAACACACGGCTCGGAACCTCTTGGCCAAAACCTCGCCCATGGCCACGGTCAAGGTGAATGGAAATCTCCTCCGTCCTACTGCGTGTTCGTACGCGGATGGCAAACTGAGCCTACGCTTCGGGAAAGGCGAAGTGAAGGTCGTTCTCCAGTGCGTCAGCAAGGAGCGGTATCTGACCTTCACCGTGCTCTCCGTGGAAGGGAAGGGCGTTGAGTCGCTCGCGTTCCCTTCGCTGCCGCTGCAGCCAGGGAAGCAATTGAGTTCGACGTCGGGCGCCGTGGTTGGGGACGACTGGAGCGTCTGTCTGCGCGAACTGAACCTCCAGACGCAGGCGAGCCTGGGCGGCTCGCCTGCCACGCTCGGGGCGAGTTGCAGTTCCACGTACGGAATTGTTGGCGGCAAGGTTGGGTTGGTGGTGGCTCCTGTCGATCAGCTTCGCCCGGCCCTCCAGGAGATGGTCAAAGCCGAGGGCTTGCCGCAATCCTCGCTGGGTGGGCCCTGGGCGTTGGACGCCGAGGGGATTCGCGGGTCCTACCTGTTTGCCCATCCCTCTGAACGCGGCGTCGAACGGTGGATTGAGCTGGCCAAACGTGGCGGGTTCACCCACCTGCACTTCGACGGCTGGTACAAGTCGTTGGGGCACTATGAGCCGAGCCCGTCCCTTTTCCCCAACGGCTTGGAGGGGATGAAGACGATGGTCCGCAAGGTCCATGCGGCCGGGTTGAAGGCCGGCATGCACACGCTCACCGGTTGCATCCAGCCCCATGATCCTTGGGTCACCCCCGTGCCCGACAAACGGCTCGCGGCCGACGCCTCGTATACCCTGGCGGCCGACATGGACGAAAAGTCGGACATGATCCTTACGGTCGAGAAGCCGCAAGCCCACGACACGATCTGGAGCTATTCTGGCCGCGGCAATGCCATTCGAATTGGCGACGAGATCATCCAATACTCGGAGATCTCCTTTTCCCCACCGTATGGGTTCCTGAAGTGTACCCGCGGTGCTTTCAAGACCAAAGCCAGCGCCCACCGGAAGGACGATCCGGTCGATCACCTCCGCCAGGTCTACATCGCCTTCTATCCGGACGAGCGGTCGACGCTCGTGGATGAGGTGGCCGATGCCATCGCCCGGGTTTACAATGAGTGCGAGTTCGACCAGATCTACATGGACGGCTCCGAGGGCATGGGCAGCATGCATGCGATCCAGACCATGCGCAGCGCGATCTACAAGCGGCTTAAACGCCCCGCCGTGGTGGAAGCGAGCTGCTGGGACCACTGGAGCTGGTACTATCACTCGCGCATCGGCGCCTGGGATCATCCGAAGTGGGGCCTCAAGCCGTTCACGGATTTGCACTGTGCGAGCATCGCCGACTACCGCCAAGGGGCTCTGTTGCAGGCACAGCTGGGCTGGTGGGTGGTCCTTGGGCCGAGCCACGCCAGCCGTGCCGAGACGCCGGACGAGATGGAGTACTTCTGCGCAAAGACCCTGGCCTATGACTCGCCTTCCTCAACGCAGGGGATCGGCTCCCTGACGTCGCCTGCCAACGCTCGCATGCAAGAATATCTCACCATGGCCGGCTGGTACGAACGGCTCCGCCTGGCCAATTACTTCCCCGGATCGGTCAAGGAACAGCTTCGGCAATCGGGCAAGGACTTCCACCTGGTCCAGGCCGACGACGGCGCGTGGCAACTGCTGCCCACGACCTATCTGACGCACAAGGTCACCGGCCGGGACAACGGCACCAGCATTTGGCGGGTCACGAACGAGTTTTCAACGCAGCCGCTGAAGCTGCGACTCGAAGCTCTCTATGGGGTGACGCCATACGATGATCCGGATGCGGTGCTCCTTGCCAATTGCTCAAGTCCGGACCTGTTCACCGTGCGTCAGACTGCCGCCGGTGTGACGCAGACGCTGAGCCGGTCGACGGACCAGGTCAAAGCCGGCGACGCGAGTCTCTGCTTCACAGCCACCAGCCAGCGCGAGTCGAGCAAGGGGGCGTGGGCTCGCATGGGGATGTCGTTTAAGCCACCCTATCTCAGCGTCAATCCGTGTGATGCCTTGGGGGTGTGGATCCATGGCGATGGCAAGGGGGAGGTGCTCAACATCCAACTGGTCACGCCCAGGGAGTACATGCATGCCTTTGGCGAGCATTACGTGACGATCGACTTCACGGGCTGGCGTTATTTCGAGATCCCGCTTCGTGAGAGGGACGCCGACAAGCACCGTGACTACGCGTGGCCCTATGCCAGTCTGTCCGGCATCTACATGAGCCCTGTCAACACGAGCCACATCAGCGAGGTGAACCTGTATCTCAACAACGTGCCGCCGAACGATAGGGCCACGGTTTATCTCAGCCCGATCAAGGCTCTGCGTACGAGCCGGGTCAAGCTGGCCAATCCGGTCGTTGACCTGAACGGGGAGAAGCTGGTGCTCCCCACCACGCTGGAAAGCGGCGACTATGTTGAGTTGGCCTCCGGCGACGACTGCCGCGTCTACAATGAACGGGGAACGTTGCTGGAGCGGATCACGCTGCACGACAAGATGCCGGTCTTGAAGGCTGGCGAGAATCAGATTGCTTTTCGTTGTGACGCCCCCGCCGGCTTCGCCGCGCGTGCCGGGGTCACGGTAGTTGCCCATGGAGAGCCCCTGAAGGAGCGTTCGCCGGTGAAGGAGATCAACTGGGCGCTGCTGCGTGACGAGTACGACTCGCCTCGGGTCGTGACGAAACTCGATGGCAAGGAGAACGCCTGGGAGACGATTTGCCAGAAGGATGCGACGCCTTTGCCCTGCGGCGTTGAGATCGACGTGGAGCAGGTGAACGCTTCGGATGCGGCATACAACAGTCCGGGAGCGGTGACGCTCGAATCGTTCGACAACCAGGGCTTCTTCGCCGATTCGCCTGACAACGGTCCCGCCAAAGTGGTGTACGACGCGAAGCAGAAGAGCGTCGCCGTCAAGCCCGGGGTGACGCAGGCACTCCAGCGCAGCACCGACCAGGTGAAGATTGGCAAGGCGACCGCACGGTACACGGCGACAAGCACGCTCGCCGACAACAGCGGGTGGTCGGTCTATGGACGGCGTTTCCTGAAACCGCTCGATCTGTCGAGGTCTCAGGCCATCGGCTTCTGGCTCTATGGCGACGGCAAGGGCGAAGCGTTCAAGCTTCAGTTTCGCGACAAGGCTGGCGGTTGGATTGACATGGTCACCCACGTCAGTTTCACCGGCTGGCGCTATCAGCAATTCGAGTTTTCCGGGCCGGGCAATCTGGACCGGACACAGATTGAATACATGCTCATCTATTTCAATGGTGTCCCGTCCAAGCAGACGGTGACTTGTTACGTGGATGACGTGCGCGCCGTGCCCGCGATCGCTGGGCTGCGGAATCCGGAAGTGGTGGTCGGCACGAAACGTCTGATGTTCCCGGTCGAGTTGGCGACCGGCGACCGGCTGGTGTTCGACGGCCGCGCGAATTGCCGGCTCTACCGGAAAGCCAAGCCCGAGCCGGAGTTGATCGAACCGCAGGGGGACCCGCTGACGCTCCAGCCCGGGCGCAACTCGGTCGGCCTCTTCTTCGGAACGGACTTGTTGCCGCAGTTCCGTGTGGCGGTTTCGCTGGTCAAACATTACGAATAGGATTGTCGTCGTGAGTTATCTCGGACTCGACATCGGCACCACCGGCTGCAAGGCGGGCGTCTTCGACGCCCAAGGGCGGCTGTTGGCCTTGGCCTACCGGGAATACCCGCTTTTGACGCCCGAGCGAGGCTGGGCGGAAATCGACTCCGAGCAGGTCTGCCAAGCCTGCATGGCCGTGATCCAGGAGGCGGCGGCCGCGTGCCCAGGCGATCCCGTGGCTGGGATGGGCATCTCCTGCCAGGGCGAAGCCTTTACGCCCGTCGCCGCTGACGGCCGGATCCTCGGCAACGGCATGGTTTCCTCGGATGCCCGGGCCGCGTCGATTGTCGACTCGTGGAGCCGCCAGTTCGGCGACCGGCGCTTGTATGAGATCACCGGCCACACGCCGCACCCCATGTTCACGATCTACAAGCTCCTTTGGCTTCGCGACCATCGGCCCGAGGTGTGGAAAGCGGCGGCCAGGTTCTATTGCTTCGAAGACCTGATGCAGTCGCGTCTGGGCCTGGAGCCGGCGATCAATTGGCCTTTGGCCGGTCGGACCATGCTGTTCAATGTGCGCGAACACCAGTGGCAAGAGGAGATCCTCTCGACGGTTGGGCTGGACGCGTCACGACTGGCGCCGGCCGTGGCTTCAGGCACGGTGGTCGGCACGATCGGGCCGAAGATCGCCGGGCAACTCGGCTTGCCGGAGAAGGTATTGGTCGTTGCCGGCGGCCACGACCAGCCTTGCGGTGCGCTGGGCGCGGGAATCGCCGAGCCCGGCCGGGCAATGTACGCCACCGGCACGGTCGAGTGCATCTGCCCGGCCTTCGACCGTCCGATCTTCGCCGACAACCTCTTCCAGAGCAACCTCTGCACCTACGACTACACCTTGCCGGGGATGTACACCACGGTCGCGTTTAGCCTGACCGGCGGCAACCTGCTACGGTGGTTCCGCGATCAGTGGGCCCAGTCGGAAGTCCAGGATGCCAAACACACGGGAGCCGACGCGTACGATCTGATCCTCCGCCGCATGGCCAGCGAGCCGACCGACCTCCTCGTGCTGCCCTATTTCACCCCCTCGGGCACCCCGTACTTCGATGCCGAAGTGCCTGGCATGATCCTCGGTCTGCGTCTGACCACGACTCGCGGCCAGGTGATCCGTGCCCTGTTGGAGGGCGTTGCGATGGAGATGCGGCTGAACGTTGACATCCTCGCCCGGGCGGGCTTGGAGATCCACGAGTTCCGGGCGATTGGCGGCGGGGCCAAGAATCACTCGCTCACCCAACTGAAGGCCGACGTGCTCGGACGGCCGATCACCACGCTGGCCGTGACCGAAGCCGGCTGTCTCGGCGTCGCCCTGCTGGCCTGTGCCGCCCACACCGGCGCCAAGCCTCAGGAACTGGTCCGGAGTTGGGTGAAGCCGACGAGCGTCGTCGAGCCAGATGCACGCCGTGCCAAGCAGTACGAAGAGAAGTTCGCGGCGTACAGGGAACTATACCCGGCGGTCCAACAATGGATTCACCGAAATGACGAATGTCGATTGACCAAATCTTGAGGAGACTTTTCGATGATTCAACCCACGGTTGGTTTTATCGTTTACGGCGTGCACAAGGACGGCCTGCAGGACCCGATGGGCCAGCCGTTCATCGACGACGCCCTGGTCGCCCGCTCGAAGACGGCCCTTCGGGACCGGGGAATCCGGCTGGTCGAGCACGACGTGGTCGTGGCCACGAAAGCCGAGGCCTGCGCGGCGCTGAAGAAGATGAAGGATAACGACGAGATCGACGCCGTGATCCTCTTCTCGGGCACCTGGGTCTGGAGTGCGCACATGGTCGCCGCGATTCGCGACTATGCCGCCACGGGGAAGGGGCTGCTGCTGTGGACTCATCCAGGCTCGCAGGGCTGGCGTCCCGTGGGCGGGCTGGTCCTGCACGGCGCTCTCCTCGAAGTCGGCATCCCGCATAAGTTCGTCTACGGCGCGGCAGACGATCCGAAGGAAGTGGCCAAGGTCGCCAGCTATTGCCGGGCAGCTCACATGAAGAACTGGCTCAACCTGTCGACGATCGGCACCTTCGGTGGTCGCGGTATGGGCCAGACCTGCGGCGTGGCCGACCCGAGCCAGTGGATGAAGATGTTCGGCGTCGACATCGACTCCCGCGATACCACCGAACTGCTCCGCACCGCCCAGGCGATCACGACGGAAGAACTCGATGCCCTGGAACCGCGGATCAAGCAGCTCTTTGGCACGGTGCCCGAACGCACGGCGGTCAACGAGCGCTCGATGCGGCTCTACCTGGCGATCAAGAAGCTGGTCGAGAAGAACGACTGGGACTCTTATACGATCCAGTCGTTCCCCGGGCTAGGTGACGATTACTCGGCCACCTGCTTCGCCCAGAGCATGATGCTCGAGGACGGCTGCGGCACCTCGACCCTGGGCGATTTCAACACGGCCTTGAGCGTGTTGCTGTTGACCAAGTTGAGTAAGGAGCCGGTCTATTACGGCGACTTGCAGCATATCAACAAGGCCAACGGCGAGATCAAGATCATCGGCGACGGGGCTTGCCCGCCGTCGCTGGCCTCGAAACTTGGCCCGGCCGGCTTTGCGGAACACGGAATCCCCACGGAAGGCGAAGCGGGCGGGTTGTCGGTCAAGCTGGTCTGCAAGGTGGGCGAAGGGGTGTTGGCCCGTCTGGGACGCGTCGATGGCCGTTTCACGATGGTCATCACGCGGTGCTCGATCTTCGAGCCGCCCGCCGATCAACTCCCCGCTCGGCAGCTCGAATGCGGCATCCCCTTCTGGCCGCACGGCTTCGTG
>JBDKTH010000721.1:0-1910 GCA_039680305.1 Thermoguttaceae bacterium
TACCTGCTTCGGTCACATCGTCCGCGGTGTCCAAACTCGAGTTGCCAAGGCGCGTTGGTGTGCGCCACACCGACGCAGAGTAACACTGTCTGATAACCTGCTTCGGTCAGATCGCCAACTCGCAGACGGGTTGGACCAGAGCGATCTCTTTTCTCGACGTCTACAGCGGCAAGCAGCGGCTCGCAGTCATGTCGCGATCGCGTCCCAAGGCTGCGATCATTTGAATCAGAACGCCCGACCGGCGTGAGGGCAATGGGGCTGTGTACGGTTCGCTAGCATCCACGTGACACCCCAGCACGCCCGGGCGTTGGGGGCCTAGCTGCCCGTGCGATTCCTTGCGGCCTCGTTGGCCGCTGAGGGGAGGTCGCTGCCCGAGATCCTCTTGCCAATGAGTCATCGGTGCAAAACCCGCACCGATACCGGCATTGCCTCACGAACCATCGGCTTCTCGGCGATCTTCCGGTCGCTCGCCGACCCTTGGACGCTCGGCAGGGATCGCCACGGTCTTGCCTGCGAGCGTGTGGCCACGCGCGTCTGGAGTGCCGTGTGCCAGATCATCGCCATGCCTCCTCACACCACGGAGACTCTTCCACGGAGAAACCGTGCCATACGACTTGCCCCAGCTACCTGTCCCGTATGCCGACGGCCCGCCAAAGGTACGCTTGAGATCATTCCCGGCTTGGCGTTGCTGCTGTTTGGCGAGGGTGGCCTCGTCGAATACTCGGGCCAGACGGAAATCGACTGGAACGGTCAGAGGACCGTCGAAGACGATCCAGGCCGGGTCGTGCGGCGGTGCCCTGTCGGCCACGAGTGGTCGGCGAAGATGACGTCCTGATTCCTCCCCAAGAGGCCCTACGAACGAGGTGATCGTCCTCGCGCTATCGCGAGGTTCAACGAGCATCCCTGATATCTCTGGAGAACCCCATGAGACTCCTGTTGAAGTCGACGAGCACCAACCCTGAGTACGACGGCGATTGCAGGTGCGCCGTTTTGGACCTGACGCCCGAACGCGTGGCCCAGATCACCGCCCACGTCAAGGTGGCCCGGCAGGCGGCCGCGGCCAGCGATGCGCTGTGGGAGCTGTATTTCTGGGGCGACGGACCGACGTTCCACGCCCAGAAGCTCATCGACGCCTGCGACGAAGCGGCAAGCGACAGCGGCGGCGTGAATCCTGGGGACTGGGAAGGTCGGCTCCAGGCGAAAGGCCTTTTGAGGCTGCCCGACGGAGTCGACCTGGAGCGGTTCGAGGCCCAGCCAACTGAGTGCAACCAACAGATCGTCCGCTGTCGACGGGCTGGCGGGAGGCGGGCCTTCGAGATCGCCTGGACGGCCAGCCCCAAGCACACCAATCTCTACGTCACCACAGAAGCGATTCCCTTGGACGAGTTGGCGCCCACGACGGCTTCCACCGATGCCCGGGCGATCCGCAGCCAACCATCCCTGGAGCGAGACCATGGCCGATAGCTACCTGGTGTTTTCCGAAGTCCTTCCCTGCATGACCGCAGACGAGGAAGCCTGGCTGCGAGCGGAGTTGGAGATCGTCTACGTCTTCGGCGAGCAGGAATACGCCGAGGGCAACCTGCCGGAGGAACTGGACTTGGCGGAAGCCGCGTGGTACGGCTGCCGGGCTTGGCGGGACCTGAAGGACTACGAGCCCGATGAAAGCGAGCCGGTGGGGTTTGCCTGGGAGTTCCACGACGACCAGGGACCGAGGGGGTGGGGGCGGCACGTCTGGTTCCACGCGGAAGAGAATGGCGAGCCCTGGCGGGTGGCCCACCTGGTCCAGAAGTTCCTCCGGCGGTTCCGGCCGGATCAGTGCTGGTCGCTCACCTATGCCCTGACCTGCTCGAAGTCCTGCGCCGGGGAGTTCGGCGGCGGGGGACTCTTTGTCACGGCCGAAGCGATCCGCT
>JBDKTH010000662.1:0-6011 GCA_039680305.1 Thermoguttaceae bacterium
GGATCTCGATCTGGTGGAAGCGTTTCACGCGCTCGACGACGTCCGCCAGAGGCGTCTCGACGAACTGCAGGTCGGTCGTGGCGGCCAGTGCTTCGCGAATCCGCTGACTGCTGGCGGCCACCCCGCGGCCGCCCATGTCGATCGGGGCCGACGTGGTCGGCCGGCGTGGCGAGGCGGAACGATCGCCCCGTCCCGTCGAGGTTGGCGTCCGCCCGGAATCGGCCGCGGTGAGATCCGCCGCGACAGCGTGCGGGCTGCGGAAGAAGGCGTAACGGCCCCCATCGGCCAGGGCAATGACGGTCGGCGGCCCGAAGACTTGTTCGGCCACGAACACGCCGCGCAGGTCGGTCTTTCCGGAGACGAACTCGTCCATCTGGCTGCCAATCACGCGGACCTGCACGCCACTCAAATAGCGGTCGGCGACCGTGTCTTTGACCATCACGCGGACCTGGGCCGACCCCGGTTCGGTCTGCACCTCCACGCCCAGCGAGGTGATGAGCACCAGTCCGCTGGTGTAGAGGTTTTCGCCTCGCACGACCACGAGATACGCCCCTTCCTTGGCAAGTGGGAGCGGCAGCTTGTGGGTCCGGTCGCGATAATCGCGGCCGTCGCCCAGTTCGACCGCCGCCTCGTGGAGCGGGCGGATCCCGGCCAGGTTGATCCGGGTGATCCCGCCCAGATCGCCTTTCAACAGGCTGAACTTCATCAGGTCGATGCGATAGACTTTAACGTCGCAGGCGGCCAGGTTGCGGGCTTTGAGTTCCAGTTCGACCGGCGAGCCGGGCTTGACCGTCGTGACCTCCGGCAGTTCAATCGCCTTGCGGAGGAAGTGGGCGATCGAGAGCTTGGCGTCCGGGAAGCGGTCTTCCACCCGGCGATACTCGCGAATCGCATCGGCCAGTTGGCCCAGGCTGTGGTGGATCTGGCCGAGGATGTAGATCGCCCGCCACTTGTTGCGGCTTTCCACGTGCAGGCCCGTCGTCTTGTCGGGGACCATCATCTCGGCCACCTTCCGGCAGGTGGCCAGGGCTTCCTGATGCTTGCCCAAGGCAAACTGGCAATAGCCGATCATATACCAGTAGCTGTCGAGCAGTCCGCTCTTGGGATAGCGCACGACGCAGCGTTGGCAAGCCGCCGCGGCGCCCTGGTAGTCTTCCAGTTGCAAGAGCGCGTTGGCCGCCCCAAATGCCGCCTGGTCCGCGGCCGGGTCTTCCGGGTACGCGGTCAGGAAGTCGTCCAGCATGCCCCACGCCCGATGGATGAGATCCACGCGGTTGATCTTCCGCTCACGGAGCTTGGGATCGTTGGCCGCCTCCGGCGCCTTGGCATTGACCTGCTGGGCCAGCGAGTAGGCCGTCTCGGCCACATAGCCCTCGGGCGGATACTCGCTCAAAAAGCGTTCGGTGAGCTGGACGCTCCGCTGGAATTCGTCCTGCGATTCCAGGAAGCTGGCCACGCTGCACTCCCGGGCAAAACTCCCCTCGATCGTCGCCCGAAAAACAAGGTAGCTCCGCTCAAACTCCCCGATCTCGTGATAGGCCGCACCGACCTTGAGAATCTTCGCGAAAGGGATCTCCTTGCTCGGCCACCGCTCCTTAACGATCTCGAAGTAGTGCACCACCTTCTCCGACGGCCCGAGTTCCAGGTGGATGTCCAAAAGCATCTCCACGGTGCGCTGGTAGACGTCGGGCTTGAGATTCCAGTGTTCCACCAGGTCGGTCAGGTGCTGACCGGCCGTCTTCCAGTCGCCCTTGGCGGCCGCCCGCTGGCCCAGCTCGTAGAGCTCTCTGGGCGAGAGTCGGTACTTGTCGCCGCTTGGCGCCCCCAGGGGCAGGACCGTGAGCGACGCAGCCGAGGCGACTGCCATCTGTTCCGGATGGTACGCATTGCGGGCCAAGGTCGGAGCCGCCCGATACTCGCCGGGCAGGTAGCCTCGCAGTTCATAGTGGATCGGCTCGACCTTCGGACGATCGCCCACGTAAAACTGAATTCCGCCCGACACGATCTCAAAGCGTTCGAACCCGCCGCGCACCGAGTCCGGGATCACTGCCGCGCCGGCCGGCACCGGTTCGGTGACGATCAGGTATTGCAGGTGCTCCTTCGGTGTGCCGGCGGCGATGCCCTGACGCCGCACCTGCAGTTCGACCACGCCTTTCTCGCCCATCGGTAGCTGTGAGAAAGGATTGCGGAACGTCGTGAACTTCCCCTGAACCACGTCGAACCCGCGAGGCACCTCGCGGCCGTCCGATGCGAGGGGAACCGCCTCGTAGACGCGTGTCACCTCCCAATCCGAGGAGGTGTTCTTGAGCTTGTCGGCCGGCACGAACCCGCTCAACAGACACTGGTAGCTGTAGCGAGCCCGGCCGGTGAGCTGGATCTGGACCTTCTGTTTTCCTTGTCCCAATCGCGCCGTGGGCACGTCGATCACTCGGCTGCCGGCCGCAGGCTCCACATCGAGCGTCGTCACGGGCTGATCGTTGACCAGGACCGCCAGTTGGTATCGCTGGCCCTCGAATCGGCTTGCGGCGAACCACTGACACAAGGCCAAGGTCGCCGGTCCGGTCGCCTTGTCGGGCGACCAGCGCAAGCCCGTGCGATGGGCCAAGAGCCAGTCGACCAGTTCCTTGGTCTTGGATGCCTCGGGGGCAACCGCCTGGGATACCAGGGCGTAAAGGGCCCGGAGTTCGGCGGGCGAGTGACTCCAAGGCAAGGTCTGTTGTTCGATCGCGTGGCGCGGCGTCGCTCCATCGAGGTTGCGATGGGCCAAGAGCGTGAGCACGTCGCCGGCCATGGCCTTGCGGTCCATTTCCACCAGCGTCAACGCCAGATAGGCCATGGCGCCGGTCGACAGCGCCAGGCGCTCGCGGTGGAGATGGTTGGCCACGGCGAAATCGCCGGCCCCGGCCATGGTGAGGGCATGGAGCAGGATCGCTCGGCTCTCGTAGTCCTCGTTGGTCGCGGCCGACGCCTCACGGCGCAGGCCGTCCACGGCCTTCTGGAACGCCCGATCGTCCACCGGATAGCCCGCCTTGCGAGCCAGGCTCAGCGCCCAGACGATTCGCGCGGTGCGGAACCGATCGCTCCCCTCGCCCCGCCCGGTCCAACTCCAGACGCCGTCCTCCTTCTGGGCAAGCATCACGACGCCCAGAACAGCCCGAATCCGGGCGTCGAGCTCTTCGGCCACCGGCCCTCCGGCTTCGCGGCTGACGCCCAGGAGTCGCTGCAATGCCAGGGCCGCCATCAAGTCGCTGGTGGCCGTCTCCAGAGGGAAGTCGGCAGCGAAGACGGCCGTGCAAGTCTGCGGTTGCGGTCGCAAGATCTCCAACAGACTCTGTTCGATCGTCGGCCCAAGGATGATCTGTAGCTTCGGCGCAACGACGGGAGGGTCCTTGGGTAATTCGACCCAAGCGGTGGTGTCGGTTGTGGCCACCCCGCTGGCCGTGGCAAACACGGGTGCACCGTAGGGCAACACCGGAACCGTACGGCGAACGACGTCCGTCGTGCCGGCACCTCGCACGGTCAGCTCAAAAGCGACGGCCAGATCCTCACCCGGCTCGCTAGTCTTGTCAGACGCATTCGCAGGCCGCGCGATTGGCGTCTTGAACGTCAGCTCGCGGATCCCCTTGCCCTCGACGTCGAGCGTCTTCTGCTGGGTGATCGCGTGCCCGCCGATGGTCGTCTTGAGCGTAACGTCGAGCGGGCCCTTCTCCACCAAATGGTTATGGACGGTGACCACGACCTCAGCATGATCCCCCTCGGTGAACGCCGCGGGAAGCTTCATCTGGCCGTACAGGTCTTTGCGCACCACGAGCTTCTCGACCGCCTCGCCAACCAGGGTGTCGGCCGTGATCCCCTTGGCCACCAGCGTCCACGCCGTCGCCTCGTCGGGAACGGGGAGGGTAACCGTGGCCTTGCCGTTCTGATCGGTGACGATCGCCGGGTTCCAGTAGCCCACCTGCTCGAAGACCTTGCTGAGAGGTCGGGCGTCGTTGGACGCTGCGGAGAATTGCGGAACCCGTGTCGTGTCCGCAAGCTCGCGATTTCTCCCCTGCCCTGCCCTTCCCCCCATGCCGCCCATCCCTTGCCCGTTCCGCCCACGTCGGGGTGACTCCCAGGTCGTCGGGTGGACGGATGAAGTGATCAGTTCGATCAGGCTATCGAAATCGCCCCCGCTTCCCGAGGTCCCAGTTCGACCGCCGGACTGGTCCGCGGATAGGTCGTTTTCCTCACTCGATTCTCTCGCTTGCCGGTCGGCACTGGCTCGCCCGCGGCTGGCCTCCTCTTCGCCAGCGATCGCGACGCGCTCGCGTTCGACCAAGACACGGGTCTGGATGACGCACGTTATCGGCCGGTAGTTGAACGTGATACTCGACACGGTCGAAATCGTCGACTCGCGGGCCGGCCCCAGGAACGCTTCGCGAATCGTCCCCGCCATCAGGTCAAAACGGTCGACGATCGCCTGGTGAACCATCGCCAGACTGACCTCGGCGGCCACCGGCTTGCCCAACGGGTCCGTGGTGGTAACCGTCACGTCCATCGGTTCGCCCGGGCGCACCGGCCCCGTTGCCCCGCCTGAACGCCGACAGGCGAGCGTCACATTCAGGTCGCGTTGGACCGTGAAGGGCGTCGAGGCGGTGTGGAAGCGAAGCAGACCGGCATCCGGCTCCTTTGCCTCGGTTCCCTCCGGGGTCTCACGCCGGTCGGTCATCACGGCGACGGCCAGATCGAAGTTCGGAGCCAACCCGGCGGCCATCGGGATCGCCAGCTTGTTAGGCCCGGTTTGCAGCGTGGTGAGTTGGTACTGGAACACGCGATTGCCTTCGAACGTCACCAGTGCCAAGGCCGGCTTCTCGCGCCAGTGGACGATCACCCCCGCCGTATCGCCAGCACGATACGCATGCTGATTGGCCAGGATTCGCAGACGCTCCCGGTCCTTCTCATCGGACACCTGAACGAAGGTCTGGCCTGAGATCGGATTCTTGAAGCGGTCGATCCCCTCGGCACGCAACGTATAGCGGGCCCCGGTGGCCAGTTTCAGCGTATGACGGACCGTGCCATCGGCCGCGGTCTGGACCGGGTACTCTTCGACCAGCCGTTCCCCCTCGCCCTGCTCGGTCTTCGTCCGCTCGAAGACCCGCAGGGTCAGCTTCTCGGCCACCGGCCGTCCTTCGGCGTCTTTGGCCTTGATCGCGACCTCGAACGGCTCGCCGGCCAGGAACACGGGCCGCATCGTGCTTACGGCGATGTCAAAGCCCTTGGTGGTCAAAAAGAGGTTGGCGGCCTGGTGGAGATGCAGTTCGGCCAACGTGGCCGAAAGCTGGAACGTCTGCGTTTCGGCAAACTCGCGTGTCGGGAGCTTGAAACGAACCTCGCCTTTCTCGTCGGTCTTGGCGGTCTGCAGGGCCTCTTGGGCCAATCGATACTGGATCGCACGACCGACGACCGGCACGCCGTCATAATAGGTTGCCCGGATCGTGCCTTCGATCTCTTCGCCGCGATAGTAGACGCGCCGCGGAGTCTCGATCGTCAAACGCACGAGTTCCGGGGTGAACTGCTGAACGAGAAACCGGCCCGCGTAGGTGTGGCCGGCCTCGTCGCGGATTCCGATCCGGTAGTCGCCCTGGAGACAGGTTGAGGGCAAGGTGAAGGCGACGTCGAAGCTGCCAAATGGCCCAAGCTTGACCTTCGCCTCGTGGACCAGCCGGGCGCGACTGTCGATGACGGAGAGGGTGTACTTCTTGCCTTTCTCCACAGCCCATGCGTCGCCGGATGCCTGCCGGACGCAACCGCGAACGTGCACGCGCCCGCCGGGCGGATAGACCGGCATGTCGGTGTACAGGTATCCTCGATCGGTCAGCTTCTTTCCGACCGCCCCGAGAAGGGGCGACTCGTTGGAGGCTACGTTGCCGTCGGCCATGGCGAACACGCGTACGTCGGCCGCCGTGCGGATCGCCTCAACGGCCTTGCGACCGATCCCCTGCGCATCGGTCGTTGTCTCGGCGACGATCTTC
>JBDKTH010000552.1:0-2346 GCA_039680305.1 Thermoguttaceae bacterium
ACGAATCCAACGACAATCTTGCCGCGGTGATCGCCCAGCATGGGCTCCAGTTGCCTGAGGAGCAGGTCCACCTGCTTGACCGCTACTGCACGCTCCTTTGGGACTGGAATACGAAGCTTAACCTCACGCGTCACACCGATTACGAGAAATTCGTCTCGCGTGACCTGATAGACAGCCTGGCTTTTGCCCAGTTCTTGGAGCCCAAGGAACGGGTGCTCGACGTGGGGACCGGGGGCGGCGTCCCCGGCGTGGTGCTGGCGATTGTCCGGCCGGACTTGGCCATCGAACTCTGCGAATCGGTGGGCAAACGGGCCCGAGTGGTCAGCGACATCGCCGGTCAATTGGGTCTCTCGGTGCCCATACACGTCGTCCGCGTGGAGCAACTCCTTGAGGAGCGTCGCTATAACACGCTCGTGGTCCGCGCCGTGGCCCGGCTGGCCAAGCTGCTCGAGTGGTTCCGCCCCCATTGGGAGCGGTTCGACCGACTCTTGGTGCTCAAGGGCCCGGCCTGGATCGACGAACGGGGGGAGGCACGGCACCATGGCTTGCTGCATGGCTTAGCCCTCCGCAAACTGACTTCCTATCCCCTGCCTGGTACGGAGTCGGAAAGCGTGCTGTTGCAGATCTGCCCTGACGAGCGGTTGCAGGAAGAGAAACACTGCCGGTTGACCGATCTCAACGCCCCGCGACCGGCGAAGAAAGGCCCGCCTCGCAGGCCCCGCCGCTGAAAGGTGGAGCGGGCAGCACGAGACTTGCCTCCCATATCGGCTCGAAGTACCATGGAAGTCGGCTTGCCCCCCCTTGCATAGGGGGCAGCAATCGCCGCTGGGCTGCAAGTTGCCGAGAAGGGAAGAAGACGATGCACCGCCGTGTGGGAATCGTGTTGATCGGAGTGAGCGTGCTTGTTGGGGCACTCGCTCCAATGAGGGGTCACGCCAGTCCGTTCAGGCCCCTGATCGACATTAGCCCGCCGAGTGGGCAACTCGAAGCCGGGGCGATCAGCTCCGGTGGCCTGGCGGCGGATCAAAGCGGCGATCTGGTCGCGGCTGCGTTGCTGACTGCGGACGGGTATGCACTGACGTTGTCGATCGAGGCGAAAAATGCCGCCGGCAACGTCGCTGGGACCATCGATTGGCGTGACCGCGGCAACGCCGGCACTGCGACGTTGACCCGGCTGGCGGAAGACTTCGTGAAGAACGGTTCGGGGATGGTGCGGCTTACGTTGGGCGGTCTGCCGACCGGGAGGTATTGGGTCACCAGTTACCACCTGGATCCGATCTATGCCCAATCGGAGAAGATCAAGATCCTCGTCGACGATGCCCGTACAAGCGGCTTCCAGGACAGTGGGGCCATCGGCAGCGCGGCCTACCCCGGCGGCGATAGCGGAGCGCCAGGCGCAGGAGGGCTCACGACTGCCATCGTCGCCGCCCACGGCGCTCAATTCTCCGTCTGGTCGAGCGGAGGAGAGGATGTGGCTATCCTCTTCGATGGCACCACGGCCGTGGACCGAGAAGTGCCGCTCAACGGCTTGGAGATCGTTCGAGATCCGTCGTTTTTCGCACAGCTCGATTTCGGATTGCAGGGCCAGCGGGTGGAACCGGGGTTTCTCGCCGTGCAGCTCAGTGGCAACGACGGCACATCGCTACCGGCGATGCAGGTGGAGGCTCAATCGGGCGATCTGTTCACCGTGGCCCTCTCGGCGGTCGATTGGCGCGATCGGGGCGACTCGTCCCGCAGCGTCCCACTTGTTCAGTTGGCCGAAGATCTGGTCAAGAATAACCAAGGCAACATCTCCGTGACGCTCGGGGACCTGCCCGAAGGCGACTACCTGGCGACGAGCTTCCATCTTGATCCCGGGTACGACCAGTGCGCGGCGATTGAGGTCTATGTGACCGATGCCCGGGGGACCGACGTCTTGCAGCCGGTATTGGGGAACGCCAGTTACAACGTCGCGATGGGCTCGCTGACCACCGAGGCGATTCTCCGTAGCAGCATTGCGTATTCTTTCCACTCCAACGGTGTCGATGACGTCATCATCCGTTTCCGTGGCACTGGCAGCGACCCGGAAGTGCCGCTCAATGGCATGATCCTGCAGCAGATTCCCGAGCCGGCCACCTGGCCGCTTCTGATGCTAGGCGGCCTGGCAGCCCTGCTGTGGGCGGGCAGAGGCAGACGCCCGAAGGAGCCGGGGCGATAGGACACGGAGCCGGAGCGTCTCGCCCCGGTGGCGGGCCGACACGGCCCGGCTCTGAAGAGACTCGAAGAGGCTCGGCTAGACGAGCCAGGTGAGCCCCAGGAGGATCACGAACACCACGGCCATGAAGCTGATGATCCACACGCCGATCC
>JBDKTH010000833.1:0-4876 GCA_039680305.1 Thermoguttaceae bacterium
CGGTGACCATCGCCAGGCTCTCTTCCACGGCTTCGTGGCAGATCTCCGGATTGGCTTCCAGGCCTTCCAGGGTCCGCTCGGTAAAGGCCTTGGTGGCCTTGGCCAAGAGCCGAATGCTTTCGATGACGGTGTCGCCCATGACGGGCATCATGATGTTCAACTGGAACTGCCCGCCCGTGGCGCCGCAGAGGGCGATCGCTTGATCGTTGCCCATCACGCTTGCGGCCACCTGCATCAGGCTCTCGCACATCACCGGGTTGACCTTCCCCGGCATGATCGAACTGCCCGGCTGGAGGTCGGGGAGCCGGATCTCGTAAAAGCCGGTTCGCGGCCCGGAGGCCAGCCAGCGGAGGTTGTTGGCCACGTTGAACAGCGTGGCCGCCACGGCCCGCAGGTCCCCGTGAGCTTCGACCAGCGCGTCGCGCTGGGCATTGGCCTCAAAGTGGTTCTCCGCCTCGACAAAGCCGATGCTGGTCTCGCGAGCCATCAGTTCGCTCACGCGCCGGCCGAAGTCGCGGTGACTATTTAGCCCCGTGCCCACGGCCGTGCCGCCGACCGGCAGCTCGCGGATCGCATCGATCGCCCGCTCGGCCCGGCGTGCGGAGAGTTCCAGCTGCCGGGCGAACCCACTGAACTCCTGCCCGAGGGTCAGCGGCGTGGCATCGGCCAGATGCGTCCGGCCGATCTTCAAAATCCCCTGGAACTCCGACGCCTTGCGGCGCAACACGTCCGTCGCGTGCCGCAGGACGGGACGCAGCTCGTTCTGGATCGCCAGCCCCACGGCCACGTGGATCGCCGTGGGGAAGGTGTCGTTGGTGCTCTGCCCCATGTTCACGTGATCGTTGGGATGGATCGGCTTGTTGGGATGAAAGCGATCGCCGCCCGCCAACTCGGTCGCCCGATTGGCGATCACCTCGTTGACGTTCATGTTGCTCGAAGTCCCCGAGCCGGTCTGGTAAACGTCGATCGGAAACTGATCATCGAAGCGTCCCTCGTAGACCTCGCGTGCGGCCTGCAAGAGGGCGTCGACCTGTTCGTCGTTCAACTGCCGTTTGCCCGAACCGGTCAACAGCCCCAGGTCGCGGTTGGCCGTGGCCGCCGCCCACTTGACCAGCCCCATGGCATGGATCAGTTCGGCGGGCAACCGGCGGCCGGAGATGGGGAAGTTTTCCACGGCCCGTTGAGTCTGCGCCCCATAGTACGCCTCGGCCGGCAGCCGGACTTCGCCCATCGAATCACGCTCAACGCGGAACTCACTCATCGTTCGGTCTCTCCCTTGGCTTCGATGGCAGCGTGAACAAGCGTCCTGCCTCCCATTACTGCTCACACCACCTGATTGTCAGCCCTTCAATGATAACGACGTTCCACGCTTTGGGAACCGCTTGAGGGCCGGGGGCAGGCCGAACGCAAGAAGGGAGTGTTTTTGCCAGGCCGAGCTGACGCTTTAGACTCATGAAGGCGGTCCGCCAGTGCACGCACCGCGCAACATGCTAGAATCTAACTTCTTGTCCGGACAAGCATTGCGTCAGACGCTCAATCAGACAACTCGCTTGCCTCTTCGCGTCCTCTGGGGACACAACACCTTAGCAAGCTGCGCAAGCTTACCGCAACTCGTTCGCCAAGCCGTCGGCTGATCAAGCGGCCGTTTTCGGACATCCCCCGACGGTTCTCGCCACCGTCGGCCTACGCGGCTTCCGAAGCCAGGCGTTGGAGCACGCGATCACAGGTCTCGCAGACCGTCTCGATGCTGATCGCTTCCATCACGTCCCGCGGGGCGTTGCGGCGTTGGCGGCTCGTCCCTTCGAAATGCACGGCCTGGATGGCGATGTGCTGGGGACCGTAAGGCCCATTGCGTTCCGCCGGCATCGGGCCAAACAGGCCCACGCAGGGCGTGCCCACGGCCGCGGCCAGGTGCAGCGGGCCCGTGTCGGAGGCCAGGAACAGCCGGGCCCGGCGGGCCAGGGAAGCCAATTCCAGCAGGCTCGTCGCCGGGGCTTGCCACGCGTACCCCTGCGAGTTGGCCACGATCTGGTGCGCCAAGGCCTGCTCCTGTTTGCCGGCCCAGACGACCACACTCGGCAAGTGCCAGGTCCGCCCGAAGTGCTGCGCCACGGCGGCAAACCGGTCCGCCGGCCAGAGTTTCGAGGGCCAGCCGGCCCCCGGGTTGATCAAGACGAATCCCTTTTCCAACCCCACCCGGCGGATCATCCGCTCGGCGGTCGCCCGATCCTCGGCCCGCTCGGGAAGCTCGAAACGAACCGTCGGCGACTCGATCCCCAGAGGGCGGAGCAACTCCAGATTGCAGTCGACGATATGCGTGGCCGTCGACGGCACGAGTTCCGTGTTCAGCCACCGGCTCAATTCGCGCCCCTTGGCCCCGTCAAAGCCGATTCGCCGCGGGGCCCCGGAGAGCCATGCGGCCACAGCGCTCTTGGTCAGCCCCTGCACGTCGATCGTCGTGTCAAAGTTCAGCTTCCGCAGCTGACCACGCAGTTGCCAAACGGCCCGAGGCGATTTGAGCCACCCGCGAGGCACGTTGATCAGTGCGTCGAGTGCCGGATGTCCCTCCAAGAGCGTTGCGGCCCGGCCCTCGACCACCCATCCGAGAAAGGCGGTGGGAAACGCCTCGCGCAAAGCGTTGAGAACTGGAAGCCCGTGAATCACGTCGCCAATCGCGCTGAGGCGAACGACAAGGATCCGTGGAGACGACTCGGTCGGGGACATGGCATCGACCTCCTGCATGCCGTACAAACATCCATGCAAGCCGGCGAAAGCCGGCCGTTCACGCGGGCGTATTATACGTCTCGTGCTCGGGATTCCCCAATAGACGTTGGGGCCCCGTGGCTTCCCCCATCCGGCCGTTTCCGGGAGGGGCTGCTCCAATTTTCCCTCTGCCGAAAAAAACTTGAAATTGAGCCAGCCGTTCCGCTATGCTCATGCCTGGAGGCCCAGAGCCTCGCGCAATTTGATCTTTGAAAATTCGACCCAACACAACGGTTGTCCTGAGAGTCTGTCCGCAAAGGCTCTCAGGGCCGTGCGCTCGGCTTCTGGCGTGGGGCGTCGTGCAACCGAAACCAGCCCAAAGAGAGGCGGTTTTTCGGATGCGAGGAGAGACCTTTTGCGACATAGCTCGAAAGGACTATCTAGTTACGTTCAGCGGGATGTTCGCAACTTCTTTTGTAGCAACAAGTTCGCGTTCGACGCAAAGTCTAAGTTTTTTGGCCGCACGCGAAGTCGCCGCGCACGAAGAAACAAACGCCCTTCATGTGAGGGAGGGGGACGGCCAGTTACACTGCACGGGCGCATCAATTGTCGAGCCGTCCCCAATTCCCCGTCCCTCCCCTCTTTCCCCCACCTGCACCAGACTTGACAGCGCGTGTGGCAGACAATCAGATGGAGAGCGGCAGTTGCCCGCCGCAAAGCAGCGATGGAGTAATCATCCACAATCCCCTGGATACCGCCATGAACTCACGCCAGCGCGTCGAAACGGCCCTCAACCACGAGCAACCCGATTACGTCCCGCTGGATCTCGGCGCCAGTTCCGTCACCGGGATGCACGTCAGCTCGGTCTACCTGCTGCGTCAATCGCTCGGGCTCGACGCGCCGGGCATGCCGGTGAAAGTCACCGAGCCCTATCAGATGCTCGGCGAAATCGCCCCAGACCTGATCGAGGCGTTAGGGATCGACGTGGTCGGCCTCGGCGGCACGAAGACGATGTTCGGTTTTGAGAACCGGGACTGGAAACCCTGGACGCTGACCGATGGCACGCCCGTGCTGGTGCCCGGCTCGTTCAACACCAATCCCGAGCCCAACGGCGACATCCTCATGTATCCCGAGGGCGACCGGTCGGCCCCGCCCAGCGGGCGCATGCCCAAGGGAGGTTACTACTTCGACACGATCGTGCGTCAGGAACCGATCGACGAGGACAAGCTGAATGTCGAGGACAATCTCCAGGAGTTTGGCCCGATCACCGATGCCGAGCTTGGGCATTTCGCCGCCAGGGCCGAGCAGCTCTATCGGGAAACCGACAAGGCGATCCTGGCCAACTTCGGCGGCACGGCCTTCGGCGACATCGCCTTGGTGCCGGCCCCGTGGCTCAAGCATCCCAAGGGGATTCGCGACGTCGCCGAGTGGTACATGAGCACCGTCGCCCGGTTCGATTACGTCTACGAGGTCTTCCGCCGGCAGTGCGACATCGCCCTGGCCAATTTGGCGAAGCTCTACGACGCGGTCGGCGACCGCGTGACCGCGGTGTTCATCACCGGCACCGACTTCGGCACGCAGCACGGCCCGTTCATCAGCCCGGCCGCCTATCGCAAGCTTTTCCAGCCGTTTCACCGCCAGGTGAACGATTGGATTCACACGCACACCCGGTGGAAGACGTTCATCCACAGTTGCGGCTCGGTCGTCGCGTTGCTCGACGATTTCGCTGCCGCCGGCTTCGACATCCTCAACCCGGTGCAGTGCTCGGCCACGGGCATGGATCCCCAGACGCTCAAGGACCGCTATGGCGATCGGTTCACCTTCTGGGGTGGCGGCGTGGACACGCAAAAGACGCTCCCCTTTGGCACGCCCGAGGAGGTTCGTGCGGAGGCCCAGACGCGGATCCAGATCCTTGGCCGCGACGGCGGTTTCGTGTTTAACCCTGTGCACAACGTCCAATCCCGAACGCCCGTCGAGAACCTGCTCGCCCTCTACGTCGCCGTGTGCGAAGCCCGCGGGCGAAAGGCCTGACCACCCATGGGAGATCGGAAATCCTGGCATCGTTGTTGCCGACGCTGTTGGTTTCGGGAATAATACGAGCGGCTAGGTGGTATGATCTTTGTGGGGCCTCTCTTGGCGGCCCCATATGAAGAAAGGGGGCAACTGCGGCAAT
>JBDKTH010000728.1:0-2069 GCA_039680305.1 Thermoguttaceae bacterium
CCCTTCGGCGGAAGTTTTGTGGCGCTGACGGGGCTGCGCCATCTCATCGCCGAAGTGACGCATGTGCAGTTGGCGATCGACTCGGCGCCGGCGATCTTCATCGTTGGCGTTTTCCTGTTGGCCCTCCTGAACCTCGCCTCGTTCCGCCACGGGGTCTGGCAGGCCGTGAAGACTGCCTGTGGCCTGGCGCGGCAGATCATCGTCGATCCGCTGGCCGCGCTCGTTCACGCCGAGTTGATCCAGTGGATCGTGCACAGCCGGTTGTTTGTCCTGACCTCGCGATTCGTGCTCAAGCCGCTGATTGTCACGGCCTGCGTATACTTGATCCTGCCGCTGGAGCTGGTCAACACGCGGGCGTCCATCGGCACGGGCGTGATGCTCTTTCTGACGGCGAATCTGCTGCTCAATTCCCGGGCGGGGCGGGAGGCCGAGGAGGTCGCCGTCGACTGGCTCGTACAGAGCTGGCATCGCTTCGGCTTCCGGCTTCTGGCCGGCCTGTTCTGGATGATTTTGGACCTGTTCAAATGGCTCTTGGAGAACGTCGAGCGGCTCTTGTACACCGTGGACGAGTGGCTTCGCTTCCGCACGGGTGAAAGTCGCGTCTCCTTTGCCGCCAAGGCGGTCCTGGGACTCGTCTGGTTCGTTTTGACCTACGTGATCCGGTTTTGCGTCAACCTGCTGATCGAACCGCAGATCAACCCGATCAAGCACTTCCCCGTGGTCACGGTGTCGCACAAGCTCCTCCTGCCCTGTATCCCCGCGTTCGCTGGTGTGCTGGAGTTGACGATGGAAAAGGGCCTGGCCTGGACGATCGCCACCGCCGTCATCACCGGGATTCCAGGGATTTTTGGCTTCCTCGTCTGGGACCTGAAAGGGAATTGGCGTCTCTACGCCGCCAACCGCGCCGACCGGCTCCTGCCCGTGCCGATCGGGCATCACGGCGAAACGATGGTTCGGTTGCTCAAGCCGGGCTTCCACTCCGGCACCTTGCCCAAGCGGTTCGCCAAACTCCGCCGCGCTGAGCGCAAGGCCCGCATCTCGGGCAGTTGGCGGGCGGTGCGCAAGCATCTCCGCGTCCTCCAGCACCTCGAACTGGCGGTCCGTCGCTACGTCGAACGGGAACTGCTGGCCCTGCTGGCGGCCCATGCCGCATGGAAGGACCTGCGCGTTGAGATTGAGGACGTGCACCTTGCCTCCAATCGCGTGCGGGTCTTGTTAGGATGCCCGCAATTGGGACCAACGCCCTTGGAACTCGCGTTCGAGTTGGAGTCGGGCTGGCTTCTGGCGGGGCTGGTCAAGCCGGGGTGGCTCGAGCGACTCTCCTCACGCCAGCGGCAGGTCCTGACCAATGCCCTCGCCGGACTCTACAAGCTCGCGGGCACTGACCTGATTCGCCAACAAATCGCCGCCCTCCTGCCCCTGACCGGCCTGGTCTACAAAGTCACCGACCAGGGGCTGGTCGTCTCGCCCGATGTGGCCTGTCACGTCGAGGTGCTCTACAACTGGGCGGAAGAGGAAAGCGGGGAGACGCTTCTCCCCCAGGTCGTCTATGGTGCCAACTCCTGGCAAGCCCCCGCTCTGACACGTCCTGAGCTGATCTATTCCACCGTTTCCATCCGTTGGCAAGACTGGAGCGATGCCTGGGATGACGACACCGATTCAGTTCCCAAGCCGCTGACTTCCATGCGGATTCTGCCCGGCGGCTGACTGGCCACGATTCCAGGATAAGTGCGGCGTGTTGGCAAGATGCGAAGAATGGGATGTTGCTGCTCGGGCCCTACTACTGGGCTCGACCGGCGGTAGCGCACAATTGGCTACCCGAGAAGTTAGGAATGCATAGATCTAGACGGCCTTGCCAGTTTGTCCTATGATGCGGCCCGGCAAGGGGGCGTGAAGAGACACGTTCATGGAAGCAACGGCGGTCGTCAGGTAAGCTCGGATCCGGCAATCGTGCCGCAAGGCCGTATCCGTCAAATGGGGCTTTCTTTCAGGAAGACGTCATGCGCGAGAAGCTCACCGTTCTGATCCCCTGCAAGAACGAACGGAAGAACATCCGGCTATGCATCGAC
>JBDKTH010001352.1:0-7862 GCA_039680305.1 Thermoguttaceae bacterium
GTGTTGCAGTCCGATCTTGGAGATTGGAATCAGGGTCATGCCGCCCTGACCGATCGAATAGGGATATTCGTTGCGGCCGAAGCCTGAGCCGCGATACTTTACGACGCGAAGGTAACGCGTCGCAACCTGGCCTGTGAGACGCTCTCCAAGCTGCAAGACGCAGTCGGCCATGAAATCGAGGAACTCGTACCGCGAAGAATTCTCCTTTCCCCGCGAGGTCTTGACGGTTAGGATTGCGGTCAGTTCGTGGTCGATCAGCCAGTTGTTCAGGATATGAAGCTGGCTCTGCTCGCGGACCGGATCGTGAAAGATCCGCAGGAGCACGTCGATGGCGTCGATGACGATCCGCCGCGTCCCCATGGCCTTCGACTGTCCCGCGATAATACTCAAGAACCCCAGAAGATTGAATTCACCGGCGAGAACGGCAGTGGGGTCGGGGCATGCCTCGATCAGGCACAAGGTTCCGGCATTTTCCAGAGGGGAGAGGTCCCAGCCGAGGGAAGAGGCGTTTTGCCGCACGGCCTTGGTCCGCTCCTCGAAGCAGATCAGGATGCCCGGTTCGCCCTCCAGGGCCCCGCGATAGAGGAATTCCAAGCCCAGCAGAGTCTTCCCTGAGCCCGGTCCACCCGTGATTAGCGTCATCCGCCCTTGGGGCAGCCCTCCTTCCAGAATGTCTTCCAGCCCAGCGATGTAGGTCGGTACTTTCCGGAGTGTCGCCCCATTTTCTGCGCCTGGTGGTATTTGCATTGAGTCTTGCAGCATATTTTGCCTTTGTTTGCAGTAGGTCAAATACCGTTTGAAAGATACTCTGGCAAGAAAATCCCTCATGCTCTCCGGTAACGAGACTATCGCCCAACGTAGATAATTGTACGCAACCGACTCCCCGAAAAAACAAAACGCGATACTCACCCCGCCGGGCTAGACGCAACCGGGGAAGTTCCGGGGACACCACAAGTTCCGGGGACACCATACGCAATTACCGTTTCGACCACCTTTTCGGGCCGGGTTTCTGTCGCCGCAAAATGCGATCAAGTCGGTTCTCCAGGCGATGCTCGCCAGAAGACTACTGAACCAGAAGATGCGTCGATAGAACTGACGCTCGTATTGGGGATCCTGAGTGGCACGGTGTAAGAATTCGACGCGACGGGCGATGCTGGCGTGCTGCCAACTAGCCACGTAGCGATCAATGCCGCTAGCGACTGCCAGCTTTATGCAGCCCACCTCGGAGACTGGCTGATGGGGACTGCTCTGGGAAATCACCAGCGCCGCCAGAACGGCCACGATCAAGCTGAGTTGCATCGAGTCGCCACTCGAAGAAGGAACGGACGAAGGCCTGAGGACGAGCGGCGAGAGAATTGGAAAGCACGAAGCCCGAGGGGATTGTCTCGCCCTGGGCTTCGTGCCGTCATTCCTTCGCGTTTTGGCCTTCCGCCGCTCTCACGGGCGATGAAAGCCTCCGGCAGGGATCAGCCGGATTTGTCGCTTCGGATCGCCTGACAAGCGTGGCTCAAGCTTCAGCCGCCCATCCAGGCCGGCATGTGACCGGCGGGCGGGAGCTTGACGATCCAAGCCTTCATGACGGTGTCCAGGGCGAGCACCTCGGCCAGAGCCTCGGCCGGCGGCGGGGCGTCGAGGGCCAGGATTCCCACGGCCTCCCCTCCCGGCTTGTTGGTCGCGCGACCGACCGACATCTGGGCAATGTTCACTTGGTGCTTGCCGAAAACGTTGCCCACCCGTCCGATCACGCCCGGCATATCCCGATGGACGAAGATCAGAAGCGTTCCGTCGAGATAGCTCTCCAGGCGGCACTCCCCCTTTTGGACCAAACGCGGCATGTGGTTGCCAAACAGGGTGCCGGCCGCGATCGAGCGATGCTCCTCGCTGATCACCTCGGCGGTGACCAAGGAACTGAAGTCGCCCACATCGCTGGTCCGTTCCTCGACCAACTCGATTCCCCGCTCCCGCAACAGCAGTTCCGCGTTGACGATATTCACCTCGCCTTCCATCGCCCGTTCCATCAGGCCGGCAGCGAAGGCGGCCGACAAGAGCTTCGTGTCCTTCTTGGCCACCTCGCCCTTGTAGCGGAGCTTGCAGGCGGTCGGGGGGAAGCCGTCGACCTGCGACAAGAGGATTCCCAACCGGTAGGCCACGTCGAGATACCCGCGGAGGGCGTCGAGGGTCTTGGGATCCAGCGGCGCCATATTGACCGATTGCTTGATCGCGCCGGTGGTGAAGTAGTCGACCAGCAGTTCGGCCGCTTCCAAGGCCACGTTCGACTGGGCTTCCTCCGTGCTGGCGCCGAGATGCGGGGTGCACAACACGTTGGGCATGCCGAACAGGAGGCTGTCGGTGCACGGCTCCTTTTCGTACACGTCGAGGGCCACGCCGCCCAATTGGCCGCTCTTGAGTCCTTCGACCATCGCGGCCTCGTTGTAGATGCCGCCGCGAGCACAGTTGATCAACCGCACGCCCTTCTTCATCATCTTGACTTCTTCGGCACCGATGAGATTGCGGGTTTCATCGGTCAGCGGCGTGTGGACGGTCAGGTAGTCGACCTCGGGGAGCATCTCTCGCACCGTCGTGCAAGGCTTGACGCCCAGTTCCTTGGCACGCTGCGGCGTGAGGAAGGGATCGAAAGCCAGCACGCGCATCTCCAGAGCCAACGCGCGGGTCGCGACGGCCTGGCCGATGCGTCCCAGCCCGACGATCCCCAGGGTCTTGCCGGCCAACTGCGTCCCGGTGAACTTCTTCCGGTCCCAGCGTTTTTCGATCAGGCTTTGATAGGCCGGATGAATGTTGCGCGATAGGGCCATCATCAGGGTGATCGCCTGTTCGGCCGTCGAGATCGTATTTCCGCCCGGGGTGTTCATCACCAAGATGCCCTGGCGGGTCGCAGCCTTCAGGTCGATATTGTCGACGCCGACGCCGGCCCGAGCGATCGCTTTCAGACGGCGATTGCCGGCCAGGATGTCGGCGGTGATCTTCACGCCGCTGCGACAGATCGCGCCGTCGGACTCCAGGAGCGCCTTTCGGAGATCGTCTCCTTTGAGCCCCGTGCGGACTACGACTTCGATGTTTCCGGCCGACTTAAGCAAGTCGAGGCCCTCTTGCGACAGATCGTCCAAAACGATGATTCGTGGCATGGAATTCAACCTCGTTCTTCGAAGGGTGAAGCTGTTTCAGAACCTGTTTCAAAACCGGACGCAGACAGATGTTTTGCCGGCTTGAAGCCGGTTCTCAAACAGGTTCTCAGGCCTGGGTCATTGACCCGTGACAACCGAGCGACTGTACCTGTCTCACTCCACTGGCTACCACTTCAGTGTTTTGCTGCTTGGGCAAAGACCTGGCTGGCCGCAGCCACACCGGTGCCCAACTTGACCGCCTGCCCCATTTCAACCAACACCAACTCCATTGCGGCAATCGCCGCGAGGACGTCCAACTCGTCGACCAGGCCAAAATGGGCCATGCGGAAGATCTTGCCTTTCAAGTGTCCCTGCCCGCCGGCCAGTTTGACGCCGAATCGCGACTCCAGACGCTTGAGAAAACCCTTTCCGTCCACGCCGTCCGGGATGTAGGCGGCGGTCATGCTGTCGGCCGGGCGTGCGGCGACCAGTTTCAATCCCAAGGCATCCATCGCGGCTCGAGTCGCCCCCGCCAGCGTCTTCACGCGAGTCCAGACGTTCTCGATCCCTTCCGCCCGAACGACCCGCAGGCACTCGGCCATCGCGGTTACCAAACCGATGGCCGGCGTATAGGGCGTGTCAGGATCCTTGTGCACCTTCCGATAGGCCAACAGATCGAAATAGAACGCCGGGCGCGGAATCGCTTCGATCTGCCGCCAAGCCGCCGGACTGACCGTGAGAAACGCCAACCCCGGAGGCCCCATCAGAGCCTTCTGCGAGCCGACGGCGAGCACGTCGATGCCCCAGGCATCGGTGCGACATTCCATCCCCCCGGCCCCGCTGATCCCATCGACGACCAGCAGCGCCCGGGTGGGTCCTACGACGCGTCCGATCGCCTCGATGTCGTGCCCCACGCCGGTGCTCGTTTCCGAGAGCGTCGTGAACACGGCGACCGTGTCCGGATGCTGCTCGAGAAGCTTGGCCACTTCGCTGGCCTCAAACGGCAGGCCCCAGGGCACCTCGTAGCGCACGACCTCGATCCCATAGACCTCGGCGATCTTGCGCCAGCGTTCGGCGAACTTGCCCGACTCCAAGACGATCGCTTTGCCGCCGCGAGGCACCAGATTCACCATCGCGGCTTCCATCGCCCCAGTTCCCGAACTGGTCAGAATCAACACGTCGTTCTGCGTCTGAAAGACGTACTTCAGGCCGTCGAACACCTCGGCCAGCACTGCGCGGAACTCGTCGGTGCGATGGTGCCGGATCTGGCGGGCCATGGCCAATCGCGACAGTTCCGGGACCTCGGTCGGACCAGGGGTCAACAGGCGGTACTTCGGCATCCCAGCGGGCTCTCCAGACAGGACACCGGCCGAAAACGGGCAACGGGGCCCACTCCAGTGGCCGGCAAAAGAAGGGATTCTACCCGACCTGCGCGGTTTTGGCGATGGGGACCGCCCAGCCGCGAACACGCAGCGACGGGGCCAGGGGCCACCCGCCCGATCCGCGACCGGCTACCGCAGCACCGGAGCCCCTCCGGTCACAATCCGCGTCCCTCCAGAAGTGGTCATTGAGGGGGACAAGATGGTGGGCGTGGTACCCAGACCAGACTGGAGGGTCGCCACTCGGGCCGCCACCTCGGGCTGGAAGCGGTTCATCGCCAGGGACCGCTGGTAGTCCTCCATGGCCTGGGCCGATTCGCCCAACTGCTCACGGATACTTCCCATTGCCGTCAGGGCTCGGGAGTTGTCGTGGTCGACCGCCAATGCCTCCAAGAGATGCTCTTTGGCCGTCCTGGGCTGTCCATACTCCTGGTGCAAGCGGGCCAGTTCGATCTTGGGATCAGGCAATGTCGGCTGGCGTGCGGCCCAGTCCTCCAGAAGCTTAAAGGCAGCTTCTCCGCGGCCTTGCTGAGTCATCAGAACCGCCATCCCCCGGTAACACTCGGTGTGGTCGGGGTTGCGATCGCGGCACATCAGATAATAGTGCTCGGCCTGCTTCAGATCCGCCGGAGTACTGTTGAGCGTTCCCAGACGGTGATACACGGCCGCCATATTGTAGTAGCAGTCAGCGTTGTTCGGTTCGGCATTGATCGCCTGGTGGAACTGCTGAATCGCTTCCTGGTACCGGGCCTGCTGGAACAGCCGTACCCCCTCGGCGTTCCGCCCTTGAGCGGCGAAGCTTCCGCACCCCGAAGCCATCGTCAGGCTGAGCCCGACGATGGCGACTTGGACGGAGAGGAATCCGGACATCCAGCCCCGACGGGTCGCGGTTAGTTTAGCCACGTCGTTCACGCCTCGCTGTGCAGAACCACTCCCCCGCAGCCTCCCCGCGGGCTGTACCAGAGACCGCGGGCGGCGGGAAAAGTGGCGCGAGGATAGCGATCCGACGCAAGGGACGCAAGACCGGATTCCCCATCGCCTTCGGACCCGTCCAGAAATAACTTGGAGAATTGAGCTACCAATGAAGCAACTGCCGTTGGGAAAACACCGGAAGTCTGTACTGGGGGTGGCGGCACTTGCTTCATTGACCAGCGACGAATTCCCGGGAAAACTGCCAAAGCACCCACCAGCCCCCAATAGAAAGAGAGAATCCGCCATTGGTCATGGATTGCCAAGCGTCAAAGGCTCGGCGGATTCTCTCTTTCTAGTAGCTCAATTCTCCAAGTTATTTCTGGACGGGTCCTCCAGGGAGCTCAGCCCAGACTATCCACGGACTGCAGGGCAGGAATACTGGCGCTGTCAACCAGGGGCAGAGGAGATGTCTCGACCAAGGGCTTTTGATAGCCCAGTCCACGCAACACCTCCAGAATCTCGCTGCAGGTGGGGAACATCCGCCCACTGGATCGCTTGTAGGCGTCCAGGGCGTTCATGAACTCGACCTCTTCGGTCGAATAATCACGCTCGCAGGTGGTCGGGTCGATCTGCCGACGGCGACTAACCTTGGCCCGCCGCTCCAACTTCCTCCGCTCCACGGCCACGGGGACGTCGTCCTTACGGCGATCCTCACCTTTGCGGCGGTCTTCCCCCTTGCGGCGATTCATGCTCACGACAAAACTGTCGGCGGCGGTCGCAGCTTGAGCAGCCGACTTCGCCGCAGCGGCCTTGGAGGTGGTCTTGGTCGTCTTCTTGGTCACAGCTTTCTTGGCTTTGGCCACGGAGTCTACCCTTCTCAAAAAAGAACCCACGACGGATAACCTGAGTCACGCTTGTGCCCAACTGGCACCATTGATGCAAAAAGACATCGACCGAGGATCCTGATAAAATCCACCGTCTAGGGAAAATAGCCGGGTTTGGCAATTTCACCAGATGGTACGGATCGTTCCGTTGGCGCAAAGATGAGGGTTGTCCGGGCTCGCCGAGAGGATTTTCCCAATGGGCCCGTCCAGAAATGGCTTGGACGATTGACCGACCAATGAAGCAACTGCCGTGGGAAAACGCGGGGAGCCTGCACAGGGTGTGACGGCAGTTGCTTCATTGACCAGCGATGAATCCGCGGGAAGACTACCCAAGAAACCGACGAGAGCCCCCCGGAGAGAAAGAGAGGATCCGCCGTTGATCATGGATTACCCAGCGGAAAGACCTCGGTGAACTCTCTCTCTCTTTCTAGTAGGTCAATTGTCCAAGTTATTTTTGGACGGGCCCAAAGAAGAGGTCCGGACCATGGTCAGATGGCCGAAGGACGATGGGGATAGGATTTGACGTTCGGCGGACGAACGAGCGGTGCCTGGCGTCGAGCCACCATGTTGGGGGATATCATCGAGTAAAACCTCAAGTCGGCGTCTGAGGTTTTGCCAAGGGCCAGGGCGGCGAGCGTTTCGGCGGCCGGGGGTTGAGCCTAGCAGAACAGATGGCCCTGCGTCACCATTCTCCGCATCGACGCGGAAGGTCGCAGCGCAGGCCCCTTGAAAGACCTTGGCAGGCGCAAAAGCGATACCACGTGGCAACGATGAACCCAGAGGGGATTCGAGAGAGCGAGGAGCGGCGAACGGCTAGGACGACCGCCCACGGACAGACTCATGGATCTCGCTGCAGATATCGCGTAACTCGCTGGCCGAGACGTCCTCAAGCCGCGTGCCTCGCTGGTCCAGCTTCTCGTTGATCTTGACGGCAGTTTCCTGCATCATCGCGTGGGTATCCTGACACCCTCCAACAAGCAGGAAATTCTTCCCGCGTGTCAGTCGCGTCTGCCCATCGTCGTTATCAAGCCCTAATCCGAGCAATGCTGCGGATTTCTGGCGATTCTCTGCAGCTTTCACGGGGTATTACTTTCCTCAAGTCACGATTAGCGGCGATTAAAGAAGGCCTTGAGCACGTTGGCGGCCGCTTCTCGACTGTCGGCCGCGACTGCCTTCTTCCCGAACGTCGGCCGTGTCGGGGTGTCGCTGGCCGGCTTTGCCGGTTTGGCCTCTTCCTTCTCCGAAGGCGGGGCGGTCGAGGCGGCAGCGTCTGGTGCGACCGAGGGCGCTGGCAGCGGCTGTGTCTCCGTCTGGGCAGAACTGCCCACCACGGTTTCCCCTTCGGCCAGCCAACCGGCCAAATCCAGTTCGTCGGCACCCGATTCCACCGTGCGGGCTGCGGCCTCCTGCACGCTATGGACCTTCGGCTTCTTCTTGCCGGCGACGTTGACTACCAGTTCCACGAGGAACACCACCTGACCGACGGTGAGGTGGTCGCCGTTTTTCAACTCATGCTCCGAACTGACCTGTTCGCCGTTAACGAAGGTGCCGTTCTTGCTACCAAA
>JBDKTH010000303.1:0-4887 GCA_039680305.1 Thermoguttaceae bacterium
ACGGGCGCATCGCCGGATTCGTGGCCAAGCGTTTCCTGGCTGGCGAGGGGCTCCACTACGAGCCGCGATGGTTCAAGCACTGGCCGCAGGAGATCTGCGACACGATCCTCCTGGACGACCAGGAGTATCCGATCGGCGACATCGTGTTCGACTGCGGCGGCGTGAAGATCGGCTTCGAGATCTGCGAAGAGGCCTGGGTGGCCAAGCGGCCCGGCGGCGACATGTCGCTCCAAGGCGTCGACATCATCCTCAACCCCAGTGCCAGCCACTTCGCCTTTGGAAAATTCGAGGTCCGCAAGCGGTTCGTCAGCGAAGGCTCCCGGGCGTTCAGCGTCAGCTACATCTACGCCAACCTGCTGGGCAACGAGGCCGGGCGGGTCATCTACGACGGCGGCGCATTGATCGCCTCGGCCGGCCGGCTGATGGCTGCCGGCCCACGGTTCTTGTTCCAGCCGGTGCACGTAACCACGGCCCTGGTCGACGTGGCATCCACGCGCATGATCCGCGCCCGGACCGGCAGCTTCCAGCCCGATCTGACCGACCACCACGACAACGAAGTCGTCTGCCCGTTCAAGTATCCCGATCTCGAACCCGAGATTCCCAAGGTCAAGCTGGAGCCGTGGGAGTCCAGCTCACACCTCAAAGAAGAGGAATTCCTTCGGGCGTTGACCCTCGGCCTGTTCGACTACCTGCGTAAGAGCCGTTCCTGGGGCTTTGTCGTCAGCCTCAGCGGCGGGGCCGACTCCTCGGCCGTCTCCTGCCTCGTCTCGCTGATGGCCGAGATGGCCGCCAAGGACCTTGGGCCGGAGCAGTTCCGCGAAGCTCTTTGGTACATTCCCCACATCCAACAGACCGACGATCCGCGCCAGTGGGCGCGTCACCTGCTCCACTGCGTCTATCAGGCCACGAGAAACAGCAGCCAGACCACGCGCAACGCGGCCGCGACCGTCGCCGAGGGGATCGGCGCGTCGATGTCATATCTGGAGATCGACGAGTTGGTGGAAGGCTACATCCGCGGCGCGGAAAAGATCCTCGGCCGCCAGTTGAGTTGGGGGACCGACGACCTCGCCCTGCAAAACATCCAAGCCCGAGTCCGGGCGCCGAGCGTGTGGCTGTTGGCCAACGTGAACAACGCCCTGCTGTTGTCGACCAGCAACCGTTCCGAGGCGGCCGTGGGCTATGCCACGATGGACGGCGACACGGCCGGCGGCCTGAGCCCGATCGCCGGGATCGACAAGGCCTTTTTGCGGCGTTGGCTGCGCTGGCTGGAGCGGGAAGGCCCGGTGGGGCTGCATCCCGTCCCCGCCCTGGCCGCCGTCAACAACCTGGCCCCCACGGCCGAGCTTCGCCCTCTGGAGAATAAGCAGACCGACGAAGACGACTTGATGCCCTACGAGGTCCTCGACCCGATCGAGCGTGCAGCGATCCGCGACAAGCAGACGCCGATCGAAGTCTTCCGGCTGATGCGGTCCCAGTTCCCCCAATACAGCACGGCCCAACTCCACCTCTGGGTCGAGCGGTTCTTCCGCCTCTGGGCCCGCAACCAGTGGAAACGCGAGCGTTACGCCCCCTCCTTCCACGTCGACGACGAAAACCTCGACCCCAAAACCTGGTGCCGCTTCCCAATCCTCTCTGGCGGCTTCAAGCGGGAGCTGGAGGAATTGAGAACGTATGTGGAGAATGGGAAGTAAAACGGAAGGGAATGACGAATGTCGAAATCAGAATGACGAAGGAATGCCCAAATGCCGAAGCCCAAAGGGGAAAAATGCGCGAGTTCCACCACTCTTTCGTGCTTGGTCTTTCGTGCTTGGTCTTTCGTGCTTGGTCTTTCGTGCTTGGTCTTTCGTCATTCCTTCGTCATTCTGGTTTCGCCCTTCGCCCTTCGCCCTTCGCCCTTCGTCCTTAGTCCTTAGTCCTTAGTCCTTAGTCCTTAGTCCTTCGTCCTTCGTCCTTAGTCCTTCGTCCTTCCTTCCTCCTATGCCCTACACCTACGACTACCCCCGTCCGGCCCTGACCTCCGACTGCGTCGTCTTCGGCGAGGATCAGGAAGAGCTTCAAGTGCTGTTGATCCAGCGGGATCGGGATCCGTTTGCGGGGAAGTGGGCCCTGCCGGGCGGATTCGTCGAGATCGACGAGGCGCCTGAGAAGGCTGCACACCGGGAACTTCAAGAGGAGACCGGCTTGACGGGCGTGGACCTGGAACAGTTCCACACCTTCGGCGAGCCGAAGCGTGACCCGCGTGGACGGACCGTGTCGGTGGCCTATCTTGGCCTGGTGAACATCGCCGACCACGCGGCCCAAGCCGCCGACGACGCCCGGAGCCTGGCCTGGTTCCCGGTGCGCAAGCCCCCAGCGTTGGCCTTTGACCACGACCGGATTCTCGCGATGGCCCGCGCCCGGCTCAACGAAAAACTGCGATGCCAGCCGATCGGCTTCGAGCTCCTGCCCCGGAAATTCCCACTATCGCAGCTTCAGCACCTCTACGAAACGATCCTCGGCACCCCGTTGGACCGCCGCAGATTCCGCCGTCGCCTGCTCGGCTCGGGCTTGCTCGAAGAAACGCCAGAGACTCGAAAAGCGGCCCGGCTGTATCGCTTTAACAAGGAGAAGTATCGGCAACTCGCGGAGCAAGGGTTTTACTTGTGAACGCGAGCTATCAGCTGAGAGCTGAAAGCCGAAAGCTGAAAGCCAACCGCACTTACTCATGAAAGCCCTCGTCCTCATCGACGTTCAGAACGACTTCTGCCCTGGCGGGGCCCTGCCGGTTCCGGAAGGGGATCAGGTGGTTCCGGTCCTCAACCGGCTCCAGCCGCGCTTCGACCTGGTCGTGGCCACGCAAGACTGGCACCCGCCAGACCACGGCAGTTTTGCCGCCAATCATCCGGGCCGCCGACCGGGCGAGGTGATCGACTTGCACGGACTCGCGCAGATCCTCTGGCCAGTGCATTGCGTCCAAGATAGCCCCGGGGCCGAATTCCACCCGGCGCTCGACCGCGGCCGGATCGCGGAGGTGTTCCGCAAAGGGGTCGATCCGGAGATTGATAGCTACAGCGGCTTCTTTGACAATGGCCACCGCCGCTCGACCGGCCTGGCCGACTACCTCCAGTCGCACGGCGTGCGCGAGGTCTACATCGGCGGCCTGGCCACCGACTACTGCGTGAAGTTCACGGCCCTGGATGCCGTCGGTCTCGGTTTCCACACCCATCTGATCCAAGACGCCTGCCGCGGCGTGAACCTCGCCCCGGGCGACGTTGTCCAAGCCATTGACCAGATGCGTGCGTCGGGCGTGAAGATCGTTGATTCCACCGAGATCGTCCGATGATTCGTTGACCCAATCCGGCGATCTCCGATCACCATGAACCCTCAACAAGTTCAACTCAGCAAGTTCCTCAGCTACGTCCTGCGTCACCGCCCGGACAGTGTCGGACTCTCGTTGGACGAGGCCGGCTGGGTGTCGGTCGACGAGCTGTTGGAGGCGGCCCGACGCCACGGCCAGCCCTTTTCCCGGGCGGAGCTGGACGAAGTGGTCGCCACGAACGACAAGAAGCGGTTTTCCTTCAGCCCCGACCGTCTGCGGATCCGCGCCAGCCAAGGCCACTCCGTGCCGGTCGAGTTGGGGCTGGAGCCGCTCGAACCGCCGGAGCTTTTGTATCACGGCACGGTCGCCCGGTTTCTCGATTCGATCCGGCGCCAAGGCCTCCTGCGGGGCTCGCGTCACCACGTCCATCTTTCCCCAGACCGCGAGACGGCCCAAAAGGTCGGCAGTCGCCGGGGCCGCCCCGTCGTCCTGGTCGTCGAAGCCAGCCGTCTCCACGGCGCCGGTTGCCCGTTCTTCCGCTCCGCCAACGGCGTCTGGTTGACGGAGCACGTCCCGCCAGAGTATCTTCGATTTCCAGAGCCGTAGTCGGATTCTCAACGGCGCGGACGACATGTCGGCCCGAGTTCTCCCGCGATACACCCCGGCGCGGACGTCCGGCCCGTTTAGCCCGGGCACTTGTGCCGGGAGCCGCACTGGCAATACTCCCGCGGTTCGCTCCCGGCACAAGTGCCCGGGCTAAACGACCGTTACTTCTGCGGGACGAACTTCTGCGCCCGCTTGCCGATGATGTCGACCACGTACACGTTCCCCTGGGAATCCAACGCCAGGCTGTGGAGCCAGTTCACGTCGCCGGGCTTCTCCTTGCCGTCTTCGCCCTTGGGGAGCGTCCAGAGCATGCGGAGCTTGCCCGAGGGGTCGAACTTCATCACCAGCTGATCCTTCGGCGGGCAGCCGAGGACCTTGTCTTCCGGACGCCACGTCATCGGCGCCGAGCCGCAGACCCAGATGTCGTCGGTCTTCGTGATCCAGAACGACCACGGCACCAGCAGGTCGGCCCAGACGTCCAACAGCTTGCCGTCCTGGCTGAAGACCTGGACGCGGTTGTTGTTGCGATCGGCCACGTAGAGCCGGCCCTTGGAGTCGGCCACGATCGAGTGCGGAATGCTGAACTCGCCGGGCGCGGTGCCCAGCTTGCCCCAGGCCTTGACGAACTTGCCGTTCTTGTCGAAGTGCACTACCCGGGCGTTGCCGTAGCCGTCGGAGACAAAGACGTCGCCCGAGGGCAGGATCACCATGTCGGTCGGCTTGTTCAGGTGACGCTGGTCGTCGCCCGCCTCGCCGGGCATGCCAAGGGTCTTAAGCAGCTTGCCGTCCGGGGTGCACTGCATCACGACGTGCTTGCCCACATCGGCCAGCCAGACGTTCCCCTGCTGGTCAAAGCGGATCTGATGGGAAACGCCGACAAGATCCTCGCCCCAGCCGAAAAGGAACTTGCCGCTGGCGTCATAGACCTGGACCGGCGGCTTGGCCCGGGTGAAGATCCAGACGCGGTCCTGGCCGTCGACGGC
>JBDKTH010000095.1:0-5797 GCA_039680305.1 Thermoguttaceae bacterium
GCAAAAAAAGCACAAGCCATTCTGTTTGCAATCCTCCCGGTCGCGTAGCGGTCAAGGCAATCTGTTCCATCCCGGGTTGCGTCCCCGGCTACGTTCCGACGCCGCTCCACGGCGGGCCCACGTTTCGTACCAGTCTGATGGGTTTTGACGCACAGAACCCATTAGCAAAACGGTGCGGTTCGCACTCAATCACTCGACGAGGAGCCTTTCAACTCGTTGGTTGAATCGTTCGTTCGGACACGCTGTTTCCCTTCGGGTTCCGTGCTTCACGCGACCTACGGGGAGTCTGGAGTGCCCAAAAACGAATGGTTGGAGCCTCCCTATGAGTAGCCTATTTACCCCACTTTACCGCGTCCTGCGGGCTGTCGGGGGTGGCGGGATTGTGCCCCTTGCAATCGGATGCTAGCACTGCTATCCTAAAGGCACGCTGAGGTGGAAGCGGGCTCTCACCGTGTATCGTGAACCGGCCAGGAATGCACCGCCCTCAGTCAGGACCGCGGTGGGCGAAGCCTCAACAGCAGGACGTGTCCCATGCTCGTGCTATCCCGAAAAGTCGGCGAAAGGATTCTCATCGGGGACAATATTGCCGTCACCGTGGTCCGTGTGGCACAGGGAACCGTTCGCATCGGCGTGGAAGCCCCAGATGACTTGGCGATCGTCCGCGAAGAGATCAAGGACGAGCCCAAGCCCATGGTCCGGGGCAAACGGGCCCCGACACCCCGCTAGCCGCCTCGCCGCTCTCCCGACATCTAGCCCCTACCGCGACGACTGCATCGAACGCATACTCCGCACGTCCAACGGCTGCGATCCGCGCGCCGCGTCCAGGCTGCCGAACGTCGCCCGATAGTCCTTGAGCCGGGCCAGCTTGAGCGACGCGGGCACCTCGTCCGGAACGTGGGTCCCCGGGGCCCGGCCCCAGAGAATTCGGGTGCCGCCCCGCGTGTAGAGTTCAAACTGCGGCTCTTCCACAGGCACCTGATCCACGGTCGCGCAAGGGGCGATGCGTTCCAAGCCCAGATCCTTCCACACCTCGCCGAGCGCGGCGGCGACCTCCGCTCCTCCGACGACCCGCGGATCTCCCCAGCGAGTCCCCTCGGGGCCCACGGGAAGCGTGCCGATGCCGACCAGGTGCGGATAGTTGCTCAGTTCCACCAGGGAAAAGTCCTTGATCGGCAGGACCACCCCTTCGGCGTCTACCGGATGCGGCCCACTGGGCGACAGCACGATGCACACCGGACGGCGATAGACCAGATCGACCTTCACCCGGCCCGGATGGGATTTCTGCACCCGGTTGACCTGTGCCACCCAGGGATGCAGGGCAAACGCCTTGGCGATCCGTTCGGTCAGCTTCGGGTCCATGATCGACAGAGGCCCGCCAAGACTCGCGTCGCGATAACCCTCGGCGCGGAAGCCGTCTTCGATCCACGGCGGCAACGGCGTGACCTCGAGGTCCTCCAGCTTCACCCAGTAGTCCTGGGAGGTGAGCACCTCGTCGCCGACCTGTCGCCAGACGACGTACCAGAAGCTCACGAACAAGACCACGATCAGCACGCCCAAGGCCACTGGGCGGGTTTCCCCCTGAAACAGCCGGACGAGCAGGCGGGGGATGGCCAGCAGAGGGGACGGGGAAGACGCTTCCTGACTCTTCTTGGCACTCATCGATCCATCCGTTACCAGATCTCCAGTTCCAGTTCCATCTCCACACCGAGGCGCTGGAGGACCTGGCCACGGATCATCTCGATCAGACGCAGCACGTCGCTGGCGGTGCACTCGGGCTCGGCGATGATGAAATTGGCGTGGCGGTCGCTCACCAGCGCGCCGCCGATCCGCGTGCCCTTGAGCCCGGCCCGTTCGATCAACTCGCCGGCGGTCATCCCGCGGGGATTCTTGAACACGCAGCCGGCACACTGGTGCCCCATCGGCTGGCTCGCCTTGCGGATGATCCACTGTTTCTGCAGTCGCCGGGCGAGTTCCCGGGGATCGTCCTGCTCCAGGTGCAGCTTGGCTTCCAGGATCACCAGGTCGTCGAGGCTGCTCTGGCGGTAGCCAAAGACCAGTTCCTCCCGCTCCCGCTCGTGGACCTCGCCCTTGGCCGTGACGACGGTTGCCCGGACGGTCCATTGCCCGATGTCGCCGCCATGAGTCCCGGCGTTGCCGTGCAGTGCCCCGCCGAGGGTGCCGGGAATCGCCACCAGCATTTCCAGCCCGGCGAGCCCTTCGTGGACGGCCGTCGTAACGACGTGGCTCAACTTGGCCCCGCCGCCGGCCGTGATCGTCTGCCCGTCGGCCTGGATATTGCCGAACGCCGGGGCCGAGAGGCACATGACCATGCCCGGCACCCCTTCGTCGCGCACCAGCAGATTCGACCCGCTGCCGAGCATGCGAACCGGGATCTCTTCCTCCCGGCAGCGCCGGACCAGCGCGATCAGCTCCTCAGGAGTACGGGGTTCGGCAAAGTACTCGGCAGCACCGCCCAGTTGAAACCAGTTGTGCATCGCCAACGGCTCTTGCCGCCGCACGATCTTCTCGAAACCGCTCAAAGACGCCATCTCAACCCTTCCCATGCTGAGAACCTGTTTCAAAACCGGTTCTGATGAATCCTGCCAATGTCGCCCGCGCCCATCGTGATCACGACATCCCCTGGTCGGACCTGAGCCTTCAGGCAAGCGACGATCGCCGCGGTGGCCTGCACGTCGGCCACCTCGACGCCGAGGCGCCGGGCCCGCTCGGCCAGGTCGGCCGCGGTCACCTCGCCGGGCCGCGGCGCCGGTTCCCGGGCTCGAAAAATGTCGGCCACCACCAGCTTGTCGGCATTCTGCAAACTGGCCGCCAGTTCGTCCAGGAGGTGTTCGGTTCGCGAGGCCTGATGGGGCTGAAACACGCACCATACGCGCCGGCCCGGATGCATCTGGCGCACCGTGGCCAAAGTCGCCGTGATCTCCGTCGGGTGGTGGGCGTAGTCGTCCAACCAGATCACGTCATGCCACGAGCCCAGCGTCTCCAGACGGCGATGCAGTCCGGCAAAGCTCGCCAATCCCGCGGCGATCTCGGCCGCCGTCAGCCCAACGTCCCAGGCCAAGGCCGCCGCGGCCAACGCATTGAGCACAGTATGACGCCCCGGAACCTGTAAGCATACCCGATCCAGGCGGTGTTGGTGACGAAAGAGGGCGAAATTGTATCGTCCCGCCTCTTGCGTCAACTCCCGGGCGGACCAGTCGGCCTCGTCGTCCAAGCCGAACGTTTCGACCCGGCCCCGCGTGCGGATCGCGACCTGACGCGTGACCGCACACTCATGCCGGGCCACCAACAGGCCGTTTTCGGGAATCCGTTCGGCGAAGCGGGTAAACGCCTCCGTGAGCCGCTCCAGCGACGGGTAACAATCAAAATGGTCCGGTTCGATCCCCAGAATGGCGGCCTGCTGGGGGCACAGGTGCAGGAAATTGGCCCGATACTCGCACGCCTCGACCACCATCAACGACGACCGCCCCGGCCGTCCGCCGTTTTCGTGTCCCAAGGGCGCCGCGCCGCACACCACCGTCGGATCGCGTCCCGCAGCGGTCAACAGGTGGGCCAGCATGGCCGTCGTGGTTGACTTGCCATGCGTTCCCGCCACGGCCACGCCCTGCCGGCCCGCCATGAGCTGTCCAAGAGCCTGGAAATAGCTCAGCACCGGCACGCCTAGGCGTCGAGCCTCGGCCAACTCGGGATTCGCCGGCTCAATGGCATCGCTGGCAATGACCAGATCGGCCTCCGGCGGCACATGCCCGGCCGCGTGCCCCCGGTGGAGCTGCACCCCACGCGTGGCGAGCTTCCCGAGCGTTTCCGTCGTCAAATCCGACCCGCTCAGCGTCCATCCCCACCCCAGGAGCACTTCCGCCAGCGACCGCAGCCCCGACCCGGCGATGCCAACCAGATGGGCCCGGCCGGTGGGAAGCAAGAACACTCCCGAGAGCGTCTTTTCACCCGTCTGGGGCAAGAGCGTCAGTACTTCGGGATGCTGCACAGCCGTACGTTCCTTCGCAGAAGCCTCCGTTCGTCGCCCCGCGATAATACGTGCCCTGACGGTTGTGTGTCAATCGCCGCTGGGAGGCTGGCCAAATCTGGCCGTTGCCGACACCACTATCATATGATAGTATTTCTTGTCGATGGATATCCGGTTACGGTGGAAGTCAGGTGTGGCGAAGACCGATCGATCCATTTTCCAGTCACGGAGCGACGAATGCCAACGCGACAAGAGGTCGCTGAATTCCTTGCCGAGTTCAAAGCGGCCGTCTCACTTGGCTATGTCCACTGGCTGCCGAGGCCGGCCGACCGCCAACACCTGATCGACCTTGGCATCACGCAAAACCAGGCCCTGGAATGCATCCAGCATTTGACTCCCGACAACTACTGTAAAGGCCCCGAACCGGACGACACGAAGCCAGACCGGTGCGTTTGGGTTTTCGGTGATGACATCGGCGGCGTAGAAGCTTACATCAAGTTGGCGCTGCAGCCCGACAAACGCAAGCGACACGTGACCCACGCGATGATCTGGTCGTTCCACAAGGCCGATTACCCTTTGAAATACCCTCTCCGAGGCAATCGCATATGAACACGACTACGATGGAATTCTGTGTTGCCTGCGGCGATGACCGTCCGATTCGTCGTGAGCAGCAACAGGTTGAGTATGACGTTCGAGGCGAAAAGATCGCGATTTCGCTGCCGGTGAAGGTCTGCGACACCTGCGGGACGGTGGAGGTCGACGAGGCTTTCGGGCAAGATCCGGTTGAGCAGGCCTATGCCATCTATCGCCAACGCAAGGGATTGCTGACCCCCGAACAGATCGAGGAGACCCGAAAACGATACCATCTGAGCCAGAAAACGTTCGCCGCCCTGTTGGGCATGAGTGAGGCCACGATCAACCGCTATGAGGGTGGCGGACTCCAAGACGGCCCCCATGATGTGATCATTCGGGCGTGCGTCTCGCCGGAATTCATGCGGCAACAGTTGGAACTACGTGGCGACAAGCTTTCGCCACGGCAACGCCAAAGGGTCGAAGCTGCATTGCAGCGGGAATTGGGTGTGAGACAACACTCCTTGTCAGACTCCGACGTCCTCTCTTCGATGCCGAACGAGCTCTCATTAACCACCGGATTCCGACGGTTCAGCTACGAACGTTATGTCGCCGTCGTGCTTTGGCTCTGCCGAAACGTCAAAACCGTCACGGTTACAAGCTTGAACAAGTTCCTGTTCTATGCGGATTTCCTCTGCTACAAAGTCGAAAGCCGATCAATCACAGGTGCTGCCTACCGACGCATGACATACGGCCCCGTACCGGCGGACTATAGCGGGTTGCGTGACCGCATGGAACTAGACGGGTTCATTGAGATCCAAGAGGTCGCGTACCAGAACGGCAATGTGGGCGAAGAGTATCGACTTGGCCCGAAAGCAGACGAGTGTCCGGCCCACTTCTCCCCTCAAGAACTCCGGGTGCTCAAGACAGTAGCCAAGACGCTAGGCAGTCTTACCCCCAGCAGAATCAGCGAACGTTCGCATCAGGAATCAGTCTGGATCAACACAGCAGACCGCCAACTGCTTTCGTACCAAGAAGCTAGGGACTTGTCGCTGTCTCTGGCAGACAATTGAGTTCCCTGTGAGTAACGAAATTCAGAACCGGGGCGTGCTGACCCGATTCCGGGGCGTGCCGCCCCGGCTCGGAGCAGTTGCCAGTTCCGCAATCACTCGGGCCACCTCGCCCGCTGCGTCGGGCTTGGCCACCTGGCGCATGGCATGAGCCATCGCGGTACGTCGCGGGGGG
>JBDKTH010000032.1:0-10838 GCA_039680305.1 Thermoguttaceae bacterium
CGGGTGGTGCGTGTCATAGCGGAGTCCCGTGAGAAAAGGAAGCCTCGAGCACGAGACGTAACGTGCTGCCCCCAAAGGCAGTATAGCACTTGTCAAACCCGGCTAGAGGTAGAATAGGCCCTTGCCGGTAAGGGACTCAACCACCACCTGTTTGCCATCCCTCGAACCTTCCTCATGGCGTTTTCGCCGATGGTCTCCACCCCGAGTTCGTTGTCGACGACTCATTATTGCCACGGCACGGCTCCCCTCAGACGGCGCAGTGTGCTTGTGGCGATCGCCGTCCTGTTGGTTGGCTTTCCGCGTGCTGACGGCACGATCCAGCCCGCCTTCCACCCGGCCCCTTCGACGCCTAGGGGCAGTTCTTAAAGGGGCAAGGACGATCGCGTGAGTCGGTTGCCTCTGGGTGGGGGAATGGTCCTCCAAACCGCCTCCGCAGCCGGCCGGCACTCCGCGGATCACCCCCAGGTTAAGGGAGGGAATTGTGGAAAGCCTCACGTGTTGCGATGCAAATTTTGCGTCGTGGTGCACATTCGTAAGTAGCATCTACCAAGAAGGTTACCTTTACGCGAAAAGACGTAAGTGAACTAACCCGAAAGTGGGGAAGTGTTGCATAATTCATGGGTGTCTACTTAATGCGGCCCCATCCGCACCACCTATGTTTACCGCCCCCCGCATGGTTTCCGTGTTCCGGACGGTCCTGGCCCGTGCTCGGCAAGGAGCACGGGCCATGCGCGCAGCCGCCAAGCGGCGATTGGGTCGGGCCTGACGGCCGTACGCCGAGCGCGAGGGTTATTTCTCGAAAGCGTCCATTGTCAAAGATCAAACCGGCTCGCCTTCTGCGGCTGCCAGGAATCAGCCTAGCAGAACGGCTGGCCCAATTTCAACACGATTTGCGCGGCGGAATGAGGGAAGTCGCGGCTTGGCGAGTATTCTTCTGTGTCTTTCGTGACAATCGTGGCGGACTCCGGCTTTCCAGATTAGTGGGAGGAACGACTCGATCGGACAAGAACACGACCCGGCACCGGGACGAGGTGTTCGCGCTGATGGTTGCGGACCTGTTTGCCCAGGCGGAGCATACCCACCCAGGTCAGCGGTTCGTTGCCGATGGCCTCGCCTCCGCCGCTTCCGCTCAGTCCCTCAGCCTGTCTGCCTTCGTCCCGGTCGCCGGGGATGACTGGCGTCAGGAGTCGGACCTGTTCGGGTTGCATCCCAAGGCCAGCGTCCGTCGCCGGCTGCTATAACGCGTCAGTCCCCCTGCGACTCGACCACCGGGGCGGCGGTGGAGCGAGGAGCGAACCTGTTTCGACGGTGGCCCTCTATCTTGGCAGTGCCGCGCTGGCGCGTGTTTCGCCCTCCGCTACAATCGTCAGACGCGGCCTTCGCCTGCGTATCCCAAAAACATTCTCGCCAGAGAGGCCACATGACTCGCGTTCACGCCCTCCGCATCCCATTCCGTCTGGAGATCGGCCCTGGGAAAACGTTGGACCGTTTCGCGTACGTGTATCTGCTCGTCGGCCAGCGCGTCGTCCTGATCGACAGCGGTGTGGCGGGAGCCGAGCGGGCGATTGTGGAACAACTCCAGGCGATGGGGCGTGAGCCCAAGGACCTGGCCCTGGTGGTGCTCACCCACGCGCATCCCGATCACATCGGCGGGCTCTTGGGGCTGACGAAAACGCTCGGCGTCCAAGTGGCTGCACACGTCGAGGCAATCTCCTGGGTCGAGGATGTCGAGCGTCAATACCGGGAGCGGCCCGTCCCCTGCTTTCATGCCCTTGTGGCAGGCTCGGTCAAGGTGGACCGGCCGCTGCAGGATGGGGATACCCTGGACCTGGGTGACGGGCAGTCGCTTCGCGTGCTGCACACCCCGGGGCACGCGTCCGGGCACATTGCCCTTTGGAATCGGGAAGAGGGGATTCTGTTTTCGGGCGATGCGATTCCTGCCCCCGGGGCCCTGCCGATCTACGATGATCCGCTCGTTCTGCTTCGCTCGCTCGAGCGGCTCCGTTCGCTTATCGGCCTGCGCACGCTCTTCTCGTCGTGGGAGGATCCCCACGAGGGCGACGTCTACGCCGTCATCGACGCGGGCATCGTCTATCTCCGCCAGGTCCATCGAGCCGTGCTCGACCAGCAGGCACGCGGTTCCCTGGGCGACTCCAAGAGCCTGACCGCCTCGGTCCTGGCCGCGATTGGGCTCGGCGCGGTTCCCCTCAATCCGCTTCTGGTGCGGACCATCGAGGCCCATTGCCGGCAGGCTGACCGGGAAGAGTTGCAGGCATAATCGCTACAGCCAGACCTCGCGCCGGCCAAAAACCGCGTGCAGCGGTCGCCGGCTCGGTTTGTCCACCGCCCAGCTAAGCTATCTTTTGACAACCCGCTGCTGGGAGGTCCAGGCTGGCGGACCGAGTTGGGGGCAAACCTCGCATCGTCAAGAGATCCACCTATGTTTCGCATCCTGGCGGCCCTCGTTCTGCTTCTCTCGCTCGCGCCGACCCTTCAGGCCGAAGACACCCCGGCAAAGCATCCCCTGCTGCCGCTGCTTGAGTTGACCGAGCAGCGGTTGCGCTCGCTGGATGCGGTCCAGGACTACACGTGCACCGTGGTCAAACGCGAGCGGATCGAGGGGCGGCTCCAGGAAGCGCAGACCATGTTCGTCAAGCTCCGCCAGGAGCGGGCCCGCGACGGGCAAGTCGTAGCGCCGCTGGCCGTCTACCTCCGCTATCTCGGTCCGGCGGAACTGGAAGGCCGGGAGGTGATCTATATCCAGGGGGCCAACGGCGGCAAGATGATCGTGCGCAAGGGCGGCCCGCGGTTCGCCCACGTCACCGTGGCGGTCGCCCCCGACGCCCCGGCGGCCTTTCGCGACAACAACCACCCGATCACCGAGATCGGTTTCCGCAGCATGCTCCTGCAACTCTTGCGCTACGGGCGCGAGGACCTGAACTACGGCGAGTGCGAGGTGAAGTACTACACCGGGGCGAAGATCAACGGCCGCGTGGCGACCGTCGCCGAGATCGTTCATCCGGTGCGCCGGTCGCACTTCCAGTATCACAAGGCCCAGGTCTTCATCGACGACCAGTTGCAGCTCCCGGTGCGCTTCGTCGTCTACGACTGGCCCGCCGAGGACGGCGGCAACCCGCCGCTGATCGAGGAGTTCACCGTCGTCGACATCAAGCTGAACGTTGGCCTGGCCGACGCCGAGTTCGACCACCGCAACCCGGACTACCACTTCTCCAAATCGTTCCGTCCGGAAGGGCTTGCCTCGCACCAATGACTCCGCGCTAGACAGCGGGCCTCGGAGCCGGGCCGTGTCGGCCCGGTATCCTCCCGGTGTCGGGGCGGTATCTCCCGCGACACGCCCCGGCTCGGATGGGGCTGACGCCGCCTGGTCTCGCAAAGCCCCCGCTCGCCCGGCGGACGAAATTTCTTACACTTTTTACGCATGGTTGCCTTGACCGCACGCGTCCCCGCGGTCGACAATCGGTGGCGTGGGAAACCATCGCGACAGACGCGGTGCGCGACGAGGGAGCGGAGGGGACGCGGCCATGCTCAGGGTTGGAATCGTCGGGTTCGGGTTCATGGGACGCATGCACTATCGGTGCTGGCGTGAACTGGCGGACGTGGACGTCGTGGCCATCTGCGACCCCGATCCCCATGCGATGGACGACGCGGGCAAGAACCGCGGCAACATTGCGGGCGCCGAAGGGGCGGTCGACCTGAACCGCACGAAGATCCACACGGATCTTGCCCGGATGCTCGCCGACGAGCAACTCGATGCCGTGTCGATCACCGTGCCCACGCATCTGCATGCCACGTACACCCTTGAGGCCCTGAAGGCGGGCGTCCACGTGTTGTGCGAGAAGCCGATGGCCCGGCACCTGGCCGAGGGGCTGCACATGATCGAGGCGGCCGAGGATCGGGGCAAGATCCTGCAGATTGGGCATTGCATCCGTTTTTGGCCTGAGTATGCCAAGGCCAAGGAGATGATTGACAGCGGCCAACATGGCCGCGTGTTGGCTGCCACCTTCCAGCGACTGGCCGCCACCGCCTGGCGCAAGGCGGGCAGCTGGTTCGCCGACGAAGAGCTCAGCGGCGGCATGCCGCTGGACTTGCACATCCACGACACCGATTTCATCCAGTATCTCTTCGGCATGCCGCGATCGGTTTGCAGTTCCGGCGCGAGCGACGCCACGGGCGGTCTGGCCCACCTGGTGACGAGCTACGCGTACGACGATGGCAAGCTGGTCACGGCCGAGGGCGGCTGGGCCATGGTGCCGGCCTACGGGCTGGACATGCGGTTCCACGTGGTCCTGGAGCGAGCGACGATCGCCTACGATCTTCGACACACGCCCGCGCTTCGGCTTTTCACGGCCGAGGGGGAAACGCTCGTGCCCGACTGCGGCAAGGGCGACGGCTACTCGCGGCAGATTGCCCATTTCGCCCAACAGGTCCGCGGCGAAAGCGTCGCGCCGGTGATCACGCCTCAGCAGGCCTGGAACTCCTTGCGGATCGTCGAGGCGGAGCGGGAGTCGGCTCGCAGTGGAGGCAAAGTGGCCATCGGCTGAGAACCCCTAGAGCCAGTGTCAGAGAGATCCGGGCCCGATTGACCGAGGAGAAATGCCGTGAAATGCAAGGATTGGCCGGTGGCCGTTTGTAGCTGGTCGCTGCGTACCGACGTGGCCGGCGTCGCCGGGGCGATGCGGCAACTGGGCATCGACCGGGTGAACCTGGCGCTGAAGCCCGCGTTTCAGGAAGGCGGCGAGGCTTATCTGGAAGCGGTGCGCGAGCAGGCCTGGACGATCAGCGCGGCGACGATCGGGTTCTTTCAGGAGGATTACACGTCGCTGGAAACCATCCGCGCGACGGGCGGAATCCTGCCCGACGAGCATTGGCCGCGGAATCGCCAGATCTGCGAGCGGGCCGCGGCGATCACGGCCGAGTTGGGCGTCGGCTTCCTCACGCTCCACGCCGGGTTCCTTGAGAGCGACGACCCGTCGCAAGCTCGCCGGGTCCGCGACCGGCTGGTGTGCCTGGCCGACATGGCCGGCGAGCGAGGCCTCACGTTGCTCCTGGAGACTGGCCAGGAGACGGCCGACTGTCTGCGATCGCTGTTGGAGGAGTTGAACCACCCGGCGCTGGGCGCCAATTTCGACCCGGCCAACATGATCCTCTACGACAAGGGAAACCCGGTCGAAGCCGTACGAACGTTGGGACGGTGGATCAAGCACGTCCACGTCAAGGACGCGATCCGCACCCGGCAGCCCGGCACCTGGGGCACCGAAACGCCCTGGGGCGAGGGCGAGGTCGGCGGCGATGCGTTCCTGGAGGCACTCGCCGAGGTCGGCTTTTGCGGCGTATTGGCGATCGAACGCGAGGGCGGCAACGATCGGCTGGGCGACATTCGCCGGGCGGCCCAATGGCTGAGCAGCTATGGAGCCAATCCATAATGATCTTACCCGCTTCCGATCGATCCGCCGGGTGCCACTGGCGTGCCGCCAGTGCTTTTCGAGCCGGGCTTGCACATTGCCCCTCGCTGAAACCCGATCGATATGCCAGTGGCACCAATCGCGGCAGGATGGTGTGCCACCTTGCCGCGTCGACGGAACGGCACAGAGGGCGTTCCCTAATGGGTTTTGACGAACAAGACCGGCAATCGACCTCCACGAATCCCGGAAGACTTTGGAACACTAATCTTCACTAATCAACACTGATAGAAGGCAATTAGCGTAGATTAGTGAAGATTAGTGTTCCGCAGATTCCTGGGGAGTGCTACCGGTCTTGTTTGTCAAAATCCATCAGAATCACGCAACTTCGTCTAGCGATCGTGGAGGGCCGCGATGAGCGGGGAATTGTACTTTCTGCTGAGCGGGATGATGTTTCTGCAGTTCGCCAGTTGGGGCGCGTGGGCGCCGGTGCTGGGGGCCCATCTGCTCGGCCCGCTGCGGATGAGCGGAAAGCAGACGGCCTGGATCTACGCCACGCTGCCGTTGGCCTGCGTGATTTCGCCATTGATCGGTGGGCAGATCGTCGACCGCTGGCTGCCCACCGAATGGTTCCTGGCCGGGGCGCATCTGTTGGCAAGCCTGTTCTTGTGGACGGCTGCGAGGAAGAACTCGTTCGTCGGGATGTTCCTGGCGATGGGCTGCTATGCGCTGCTCTACGCGCCGACGCTGGCCTTGGTCAACTCGCTGGCGTTCCACCATATGCCGAATCCCACGCAGGAGTATTTCTGGGTTCGCGTCTGGGGCAGCATCGCCTGGGTCCTGGCCGGCTGGAGTCTGGCGGCTTGGCGCCGCTGGGGCAACTTCAAAGGGCCGGGCAGCGACGCCCTGCTGCTGGCCGCCCTGTTCTCCTTCGTCATGGGCCTGTTCTGCTTCTGGCTCCCGCACACCCCGCCGCGCGGCGCCTCGGACACGGCCTTCCCGGCGATCAAGGCCCTGTCGATGCTCAAGGACACCAACTTCGCCATTTTCCTCGGGATCACCTTCATCACCTGCACCCAGTTGCAGTTTTACTTTGTCGGCACGTCGCGCTACTTGGAAGAGATCGGCGTGGCCCGCAAGAACATCCCGGCCGCGATGACCCTGGCCCAGATCATGCAGGCCGTCGCGATGGGCGCGATCATCCCCTTCATTCTGCCCAAGGTCGGCTACAGTGTGACGCTCGCCCTGGGGATTCTGGCCTGGGCCTTGATGTATCTGGCCTATACGCTGATGCGGCCACGGTGGCTGGTCGTCACCTCGATGATGTTCCACGGCTTTGCCTTCGCCTGCTTCTTCGACACGGCGTTCATCTACGTCAACGAGGTGGCCCCCTCCGATATCCGCGCCTCGGCTCAATCGCTGTATATTATGGTCTACGGGCTGGGCCTGTTCTGTGGCACCCAGTTCGCCGGAACGGTCATGGACCGCTTGCGGCGCGAGGGGCAGTTCCGCTGGCGGCCGATCTTTGCCATTCCCTGCCTGCTGCTGATCGGCTGCGCGCTGGCCTGCCTGACGATCTTGAAGGGATAAAGGAACTAAAGGCTCCCTCTCCCTCCGGGAGAGGGCTGGGGTGAGGGGAAGTGAAATGGCGGTATCTTTGGCGATTCCCCTCACCCTCTCCCAAAGGGAGAGGGGATTTTTACGGCGGCCTGAAGGCCGGCAAGAGAACCCCTGGAAAGGAACTTGATGACGTTGCACTGGATTCGTACTGAAGACTACGCGGCCATGAGCGAGCTGGGCGCAGCACGCATCGCCGAGGCCATTGAGCGGCGGCTCGGCCAGCGCCGGCCAATGCTCCTGGGGCTCGCCACCGGCAATACGATGCTCACGCTCTACCAGCGGCTGGCCGAGCGGCTCAACCAGCGTGGACTGGATCTCTCTGAGCTTCACACGTTCAATCTGGACGAGTACGTCGGCGCCGATGGCCGGCCGGTCCCCACGGATCATCCGCTCAGCTACCGCAGCTACATGCATCAGGCCTTTTTTGGCCGGCTCGATCCACGCCTGGGCCTGCGCGACGAGCAGATCCACTTTCCCGATCCCGTCAAGCCGGCGGCGTTCGATGAGCTGATTCGATCGCTGGGCGGACTGGATCTGCAACTGTTGGGGATCGGGTTCAACGGCCACATCGCCTTCAACGAGCCGATGGCCGAGACGGCGATCTCCGCCGAGGCGTTTGCCGCCTTGCCCACCCGGGTGATCGACCTGACCGAGTTGACCATCGACACGAATGCCCGGTTGACGGCCGGCGGCGATCGCACGAAGGTGCCGCGTCAGGCGGTGACGATGGGGATGCAGGCGATCCTGGCGGCCCGGGAAATCCTGCTTCTGGCCTGTTTTGCCGAGCAGCGCGAGCCGCTTTTGGTTGTCAGTCGCGGTCGGGCGACGCCCACCTGCCCGGCCAGTTATCTGGCGGGCCGCCCCAACGCGACGGTCATTTACACGGGCGACACGATCGCTCTGGAGGAAGGATGCTAAGATGCGTGGCACTTTGCTGATCGGTTATGACGTCGAGCGGATTCCGGGCCGCGTGCCGGGCGAGAAATGGGTCGGCCAACCTGTCCCCGAGAACGCCACCGAGGTGTTTTTGGAGCACGTGCTCCGGATTCACCAAGAGGTAGGCGTGCCGGCCACGTTGTTTCTCGTCGGCTGCAAGGTCCAGCGGCACGTGCCCCAGCTTCAGGCCTGTCTGGAATCGGGCCTCTTCGAGATCGCCCAGCACACCTACGAGCACTATCCGCTTAAGACCGTGGTCGAGGAGAGTCCGGAGAACGTTTTCTTGCCCGGGCTGCCGCTGGAGCGGATCGACGAACAACTGACCCGGCCCGTGGAGATCCTCAAAGAGCTGCTCGGCGTCCAGTGCCAGGGCGTCACGGCCCCGTATACCTATTTCCGCGGGCTGGCGGACCGGCCCGACATCCTCGCCATCGTTGCGCGGAACGAAATGTCCTATGTCCGCTCCTACGGGCGCAACTGTCACGACTATTTCCCGCTCGGCTGGGACGTGCAGCCCTTCTGGTATGCCCGGCAGGGCTTCCCTTCGATCTTGGAGATTCCCGTGCAAGGCTGGATCGATGCCCAGTGGCGACGGGAGCACGGCTGGGAGAACTGGCCCGCATATCACGAGTATCTGAAGACGCAGGTCGACCAGGTGGCCGAAAACGGCTGCTGCTGGTCCCATTGCCAACACGATTGGACGAGCATGTTCTACGACGAGCGGCTCATCTGGACCCGCAAGTTCCTGGAGTACGCCGCCGAGCGGCTGACTCTCCAGACCCATGCGGACTTCGCCCAGCAGATGCGTCTCCGGTCGCAAGCGACCGGGCTAAACGGAGCGTCATAGAAACCTCCGGTTTGGCCCCGTCGCAAGCGACCGGAGACATGCGGCCCAGGGGGCCGTTTCACTAATTCCCCGTGGTCTTCGGCGGGTTGACGCAGAGCAGGAGTTTCTTGCCGTCCAACGACCAGGCCGCAGTGGAGTACGAGCACTGCGGGTCTTGGCCGGGGACGAGTTGCGGCGGGTCCTTCTCCGCGAAATCGAGGAAGTACAACTGGTTGGGGCCGCCGTTGGGCCCAGACAAAACGGCGAGCACGCGCTGCCCGTCGCCGGCCCAGGCGACCGTGAAATGGATGGACCTGACGCCCGGCATGGCCTTGGGCAAGAGGACTTTGAACCCCTTCTCCTGCCCGTCGACGTGGACTGCGGCCAACTCCGCTTTGCCGTCGGGCGTCACGCCTCGGAAGGCGATCCACTGGCCGTCGGGCGACCAGGTCATGCCCCAGTAAACCTGCTGGTAGGCCTTGGTCAGCAGTGTCCGCCCCGGGTCGTCTTTCTTGTCGAGGTCACGCACGAGGATATTGGCATTGTCATCGCGGTACACGGTGTAGGCTACGCGATTTCCCTTGGGACACCACTCGATCGCCCAGCCGTCTTCGTCCAATAGCTCCTTTTTCGTCCCGTCGACGCTCATCAACCACACGCCCCGGTTCGGCTGGTAGCGGCTCATGCCCAGCCGCTTGCCATCGGGCGACCAGGTGGGCATCGCCCCGTCGCCGAGGTCCTGAATCGCCGTGCCATCGGCGTTGGCCACGAATACGTGGGCTTGAACGTAGGTCTCCCCAAACACCGACCGCCACGCGTCGAAGCCGAACCGCTGCCCGTCGTTCGACCAGGCGGGGGAGCCGACCGCCGTATACTCTGGCATCGCCACCAAGCGGCGCTGGCCCGTGCCGTCGGCGTTCATCGCATAAAGCGGCCGTCTCTCACCCTCGGCACTCTTGAACACCATGAGCATCTGCCCGCCCTCGCCGCCCACGGCGAACTTCTTGGGCCGGGCCTCGTCGGCGCCGGCCAGGCAGAGCTTCAGCGTGTCGTCGGTCCGCTGGCAGATCCCGTGCGTCGGCTGCCCCTCGAACGTCAGCTCCATCTGCCACGGCTCCTTGGTGGCATCGAGCCGATACGGCGTCTCGGCGACCTTGTTCGTCGCCTGCCACATGGCGATCGTCTTTTCGTTGATCACCAGCGCCAGACGTCGGACCGAATCGGCCGGCAGTTTCTGGTCGCCCTGTTCCACGCTCACGGCGCGCCACAAGCCGCCGATTCCCGCCGCAGGCTTCTCGGCCTCGGCCGTCTGCCCGCTAGCAACCGCCCCCAGCAAACCTACGCTCAACACCACCACGACCAGTCCAATGCAGGGTCTCATGCTGCCTCCTTCCCGCGAATGATTCGGTGCACGCCCCCGCGGCCGCACCAGTTCTGTCAGCAGCCTAACCGGAGGTGGGGTTTTTCGCAAGCCTCTCGTGGGGCACCCCGGCGGAACAATCACGGCCGCGCGGCACAAGTGCCGCGGCTAAACGCAAGGCCAAATGGCAGTGACGCCAGGGTGTGCCACGGTTCCACGTTTAGCCCGGTCGCTTGCGACCGGAGGAATGCTACCGGCTTCCCGGGCCCGGCGGGGCCAATCGCTGCTCGCCGACGCGGACGATCCAGTCGCGAGTCCAGGTCACGGCTTCCAGACCCACGTCCACGTTGGCCGTGGCCAGGAAGATGATGCCCTGGATCCGGCCTTGCTTGAGCCACTGGAGCCCAAGATCCGCCTGCCGACGCATCAGGTCCATGGGGATCGTGCGGCTGTCGGCAAAGTCGTAGGTGTAGCAGCCCAGGAAGATCGGCTTGCCGGGGATCAGTTTTTCCAGGGCGGCCAGGTTGGCTTCGAGGTGCACCAGGTCGGCCGGGCGCCAGGTCCAGAGGGAGACCTGATCGACCTCGTCGAGATGGGCCTTGGCCCGGGGCGAGATCTGGCCCGTGTAGACCACCGACATGATCGGCAGCTTTCGGCCCGTGGGGAGCTTCTGGCG
>JBDKTH010001125.1:0-3004 GCA_039680305.1 Thermoguttaceae bacterium
TTCCATTCCGCCTCTTGCGAGGTTGCTTGAGGACAGAGAGCCGCAGGTACGACTCGCTGCGGTTACGACGCTAGCAATCTTGCTCGCCTCGGAAGACACGCCTTCCGAGGCGACGCCGGCGGTCCCATCGCTGACGAAACTGCTCGATGATGAACTGTGCGAAACGCGTCAGGCGGCCGCAGACTGCCTGGCAATCATCGGCCCCGAAGCGAAATCCGCCATTCCGCCCCTCATTGGCTTGCTCAAGGACGAGCATGCGATGGTCCGGGCTGCCGCGGCTTCTGCCTTGGGAGAGATCTTTGCCCTGAGTGCGAAAGGGTCCGAGGTGCCAGCAGCGGTATCTGGCCTCGCGCCATTGCTGGAGGATAAGGATTCCACCGTGCGACGAGCGGCCGCCACGGCGTTGCGACACCTTGGCTCCGAGGCGAAGTCCAGCATTCCCGCGTTGACGAGACTGCTCGGCGACAACGATCGGGGAGTTCGGGCCATGGCCGCATCCGCTCTGGGGGCGATGGGACCGGATGCAAAGCCTGCGATTCCAGGTCTCGTGGAATTGCTGAAAGACGCGAGTCTTGAAGCCCGGTCCGAGGCTGTCTCTGCCTTTGGTCGTCTAGGGCCTGAAGCCAAGTCGGCGGGTCCCTCGCTCATTCAATTGGTCAGAGAGTCCGCATGGTCGCGGCAATCCGCCGCGGCGGCTTTGGGAAGCATTGGTCCGGATGCGAAGCCAGCCATCCCGGCTCTGACAGAAATGCTCGGAGACAAGGACCCGTGGAAGCGTTCGGCCGCTGCCAGCGCCCTTGGGAAGATCGGACCCGACGCGAAGTCAGCCGTTGCCTCTCTCAAGAAGCTACTGAAGGACGAGGATATGAGGGTTGGCCAGGATGCCAGTGAGGCCCTGCATAGGATCGATGGGAGGATAGCGGAGGGCAACCGGGAATAGCCCTTGATTCCTGACCGAACACGCGCAGGAGGGCAGTTGCGATGATGCTGGATGATGTCAAGGGTGTTGGGGCAGGGGAGGAGAACATGGTCCGCATCTGGTGCGTTTGCGACAAGACGCGAGGCGACGTCGAGCCGTATCATCTAATCCCACCGAGCGGCAAAGGGGAGCTTTCGCCGCAGACGCTCAGAGCTTGCCGGCCATCTCCTTGGCTTTGGCCTTAATGGCTTTGACGTCGGATAGGGATTTCAGCTTGTCGCAGGCGGTCAGCAGTTCGGCGGCCTTGGCCGGATCGCTCTTCTTCATCAACTCCAACTGCTCTTGGAGCACCTCCACGGGACTGCCCAGCGCTCCGCTGGCGGCGATCTCCTCCAGGGCGGCTTTCGCCATCACCGGCGGCGCCGGCGGTTGGACCCGCTCGCCGGGGCCACGACCATCGCAGCCGACAAGAACGGCAACCAACAGAACAGATCGCGAGAAATGGCGCAGGGACATCCGTCCGTCTCCTCTTCTCCAGGCGAGGCTACTGGAACGACGCGACTTCACCGCCGTCGCGGCTGCCCAGCGCGTGATAGGTTTGCAGTTCAATCGTCTCGGAAACGAATCGAACCGAGCCGTCGGTCACGCCGTGATTGGCGCCGCCGGGGTGACGGCTTCGGGCCGGATAGACGCCATTGCTGTCGCCGCCTCCGCACGCGCTGCACGATCGGCAACTGGGATACTTCCAGTTCGGCGGCGCGACGGTGTTGAACACGGCGTAGTGGAACAGTCCGCGTCCCCATCGCATCCCCGCCACACTCGCGTGGTTGTTCTTGCCGTTCTCGCACGCTTGTCCATAGGTGTCGAGTTCCGCCTGCGAAATCGGGCCCTGCTGGGTCGATTGGTACGTGCCCGTCCACGTCTGGGCGCTAATCATATCGGTATCGCGGTGGTACGCATTATTGTCGTTGTCGCCCGTCAGGAATTCGCCGAGCAGGATCGTGTTCGAGGTGCCATCCGTGATCGCCGACATGGGCGTCGCGCTAATCGGCCGGAAGACGCCGTTCTGCCGGCTCTCGCTGATGTCCCAACCGATGTTCGAGCCTGCGCACACGGCATAGGTGGAAGTGCCCCGGTAGGCGGTATTGGGAAACGCCTTGTCCGACGGGCAAAGAAACGCGGCAAGAGGCGTGGCCGCCACGATCTGATCGGTTGTCTGGGTGGCGCTGGCACTCTTCTCGTCGGCCCGCCAGTAGAAATCCTGGGATACGCTCTTGATCTGGTCATACAGCGGCTTCTGCTCGATATACGGGAGAACCGCGACGAAGGCCGAATAAGCATAGGACTGCGCCCCGCCGTTGCCTGATCGCCGGGAGTAGGGAGGAAAAGCCTTGAACGAGTCGTGGTAGTTGTGGAAGGCCAGGGCGAGTTGCTTCAGATTGTTCGTGCACTGGCCGCGGCGTGCCGCTTCCCGGGCGGCCTGGACCGCGGGCAGAAGCAACGCAATCAAGATTCCAATGATGGCGATGACCACCAACAGTTCGACCAACGTAAAGCCTTGGCGCGCAGAGCGAGACATGCTGGATTCCTCCGATCCGAGTGGAACAAGCAACCAAATGCGGAGTCTCTTTCTGTTCCCTGCCCGCTATAGACAACCAGCAAGAAGCAAGAGCCTGGTGCGGAGCGTGTGAGTCGTGCGTGGGGTGTGTACCCCAACACAAACGATTATCGCCTCGGTTGGCGATCGCGATCAATGCAAGTTTGCGTAAAAGATGTAAGACGTCTTGTCCGCGCCCGGATTCCGTGACCGAGATCGACAAATAGGATGGCCCAATCTGTCATTGTGACGGAAGGCCGGCGGACGGTAGGTTGAGAGTTGAACGGTTCCCTGCCAGGACGGCTTTGGTTGACACGTCCACGAGCCTGCCCGAATTCACGTCACTGAGGAGAAGCCCCGATGAGTTGTCTCTTGCGGCAATCGAAACACGGTCTATGGTTCGCGCTGGTGGCGTGTGCGCTGGTGGTGTCGCCCGCGGCGGTGCAAGGCGCCGTGTTGACGGGCAAGATCACCGATGCTGCGGGCAA
>JBDKTH010001225.1:0-6341 GCA_039680305.1 Thermoguttaceae bacterium
ATCCGCTCGCGGGGCGAGTACAACTACCTGACCTCGCAAGCAGCGATCTTCGCGGCTCAGGCCCGAGCCCTCAATATCCAAAATGCCCGCGACTTCGAGCAGACCTACTTCGACATGCGGCGGATGAACCGCGCGTACCGCTGGGCGGAGCGTGGGCCGCGTCCTGGACCGGAGGCGTGGGCCCGCTACGCCCACGAAGCCAGGCCGGACCGGCTCAGCCCGGCCGAGCTCGATGCGATCACCGGGCGGATCAACTGGCCCATCCTCCTACGGGCCGACGAATTCGCCCGCTACCGCGTGCAGCTGGAGGCCCTGTTTGCCAATCGGGCCGACCTCGGCAGCATCAACACCTGGGGCTATCTGCAGATCGACCAGACGGCTAAGGCGCTGCTTGAACAGCTCAAGCAGCGAGTGGCCGACTTCCCGCCTCAGGACTATGTCCAGGCCAGGCGATTCCTCGAAGCCTTGGCCTACGAGGCGAAGTATCCGGCCGGCTGAGTCAAAACAAAAACCACTAGCCATCGGCGGCAACCGACAGCTAGTGGTTTGTTGCTTTGTGGACGTCTTCGGCGATTAACGCTTCGAGAACTGCGTGCCACGGCGGGCGCCACGCAGGCCGTACTTCTTCCGCTCTTTCATCCGGCTATCGCGGGTCAGGTAGTTGTATTCCCGCAGGGTCGGTTCCAGTTCGTGATCCATGGTCTTCAGCGCCCGGGCGATCCCCAGCTTGCAGGCGTCGGCTTGGCTGTTGCCCCCGCCGCCGTTGGCCAAGATGATCACGTCGACCTTTTCCCGCATGCCGGTCTTCACCAACGGCGCCAACAGCGACTGGCGCTGCTGCTCGATGCGGAAGTATTCTTCAAACTCCCGCCCGTTGATGAGGATCTTGCCCTGTCCGGGACGGACGCGGACCCGCGCGACCGACGTCTTGCGCCGACCGGTGCCCAGGACATCGTTAGTGCCTTTGCCGGTGATTGTGGCTTCTGCCATGGATAATTCTCTTGCCTACCTATAAGACTACTGTGGTTTCGTGACGAGTTGACGGGGCTTGAGCCCCAGCTCGATCGGCTGGGGCTGCTGGGCCTGATGCGGATGCTGCTCGGTGCTGTCGTAGATCTTCAGCTTGGAGAGCATCTTCACGGCGAGCTTATTCTTGGGCAACATGCGGCGGACGGCTTCCCGGAGGATCTGCTCCGGCTTCTCTTCGAGCCGTTCGGCGGCCGACTCCGACCGCTGACGCGGATAGCCCGTATACCAGGTATACCGCTTGTCCTGCCACTTCTTGCCAGTGAAGGCCACCTTGTCGACGTTGGTCACGATGACAAAGTCGCCCGTGTCGACGTGGGGGGTGTAAGTCGGACGGTGCTTGCCCATCAAGAACATGGCGATGTCGCTCGCCAGCCGCCCCACGACCTTGTCGGTCGCGTCGACCAGCCACCACTTCTGTTGAAGTTCCCCCGGCTTTGCCATGTACGTCTTCATCATCGCCAACTCGCTTCGTCTTTTGGGTATCTGCGAAACAGAGACGTTCGTGTCCGGGCCACCAAGACCGGCTCCGAAGTCTAGACAATCTGCTCTCTAGTGGTGAGAAACACGTAATTTAACCTTTTCCCAACGGGTTGACAAGTCTTCCGCCCCGCGAGAGTCGACAAGAACCGTCCCTTCTCCGCTGGGCCACCATCCCAGCCGCCCCAGAACCCTCCCATGAATGGGGAATAAATGGGCCGTCTATCCCGGGTTAAGGCAACGGCCCTAATTAAGCCTGCTACCAGTTTCAGCAATTAGGGGGGTTACTTCAGTCTGCGTCTGGGGAAAGAATACTTAGCCTTTGTCAGGGGCGAGGAGTGGATGCGATGATCGTTGGAGTTGCCCAAGAGCGTTTTCCCGGAGAACGACGGGTCGCCCTCGTGCCCGCCGCAGTGCCCGCATTGACCAAAGCGGGCCTGGAAGTGATCGTCGAGCAAGGGGCCGGGGAAGCGGCCGGGTTTTCCGACGCCCAATACTCCGAAAAGGGGGCCAGGCTCGTCGCGACCCGCGCCGAGGTCTTTGGGGCCGACATCCTTCTTCAGATCCGCACGGCGGCCGCCGCGGGCGAGCCCGACCCGGCCGATCTGGAGCGGATCCGGCCGGGCCAGACGTTAATCGGCATGGCCGACCCGTTCGGCCCCCCCGAGCTTACGCAACGCTGGGCGACCACCGGGGCGACCATCTTCGCCCTGGAACTGCTGCCCCGCATCACCCGGGCCCAGAGCATGGACGTCCTCTCGTCGATGGCTACGGTGGCCGGGTATCGGGCCGTGCTGTTGGCCGCCACGGCCCTGCCGAAGATGTTCCCCCTGCTGATGACTGCCGCGGGAACGATCACTCCGGCCAAGGTGCTGATCGTCGGCGCCGGGGTGGCCGGCCTGCAGGCGATTTCGGTAGCCCGGCGGCTGGGCGGCGTGGTGTCGGCCTACGACGTGCGTCCGGCGGTCAAGGAACAGGTCCAGAGCCTGGGCGCTCGGTTCGTCGAGTTGGAGTTGGAGAGCGCCCCGGCGGAAGCACAGGGGGGCTACGCGCGACAGATGGACGACGCGTTCTACCGCAAGCAGCGGGAGTTGATGGGCCGCGTGGTGGCCGAAAGCCATGTGGTGATCACCACGGCGGCCGTGCCCGGCAAGCGGGCTCCGGTCTTGGTCACCGCGGAGATGGTCGCCCAGATGGCCCCCGGTTCGGTGATCGTCGACCTCGTGGCCGACCGGGGCGGCAACTGCGAGCTGACACGGCCGGGCGAAACGGTCGTCGTCCATGGAGTGACGATCCTCGGTCCCATGAATCTCCCGGCCGAGATACCGCACGACGCCAGCCAGATGTACGCCAAGAACATTTCGACGTTCCTGCTCAATCTGGTCAAAGACCGCCAGTTGGCGATCAACCTGGACGACGAGATCACGCGTGAGACGCTGATCGCACGCGACGGCGCCGTGGTGCATCCACGCGTTCTGGAAATCAAGACACCGGAAATGAGTACGGGATCGGGAGGCAACGGCTGATGGAAGGGCAACTATCGCAAGTTCTGAATCTGACGATCTTCGTCCTCGCCTTGTTTGTCGGCTACGAGATCATCACCAAGATCCCGCCGCTTCTGCACACGCCGCTGATGTCCGGCTCCAACGCCATCTCGGGGATCACGCTGGTCGGCTCGCTCGTCGCCGCTGGGATCGGAGAGACGAACCTCGTTTCGATTCTGGGGTTTGTGGCCGTGGTGGTGGCAACGATCAATGTGGTGGGCGGGTTCGTGGTGACGGATCGGATGCTCGGAATGTTTAAGCGAAAGTAGGAATTGAAAATTGAGAATTGAGATTTGAAAAATGCAAATTGAAGAGGGGTGAGGCGGGGTTCAGGGTTCAGTATTGGTAATTTAGGGCTCGGCCGTGGAACGAGAGAGTTGGATTCATCTGGCGTACTTGGTGGCAGCGGTGCTGTTCATCCTGGGACTTAAGGGGCTCACGCATCCGCGCACCGCGGTGCGGGGGAACTGGTTCGGCGCGTTGGGGATGCTGATTGCGATTGTGGCCACGCTGTTGGCGAAGGAAGTGCTCAGCTTCGGGTTGATCTTCGCCGGACTTCTCCTGGGGACGGTGATCGGGGTCGTGCTGGCGATGAAGGTGCGCATGACGGCCATGCCGCAGATGGTGGCCCTGCTCAACGGTTTTGGCGGCGGGGCGTCGGTGCTGGTAGCCGGTGCGGAGGCCGTACGTTTCGCCTGGACCGCCGAGGCGACGCCGGGATTCGTGACGCCATTGACCGTGGCCGTGGCCACGATGGCCTCCGGCCTGATCGGCGGGGTGACGTTCTGGGGCAGCCTGGTGGCCTACGCGAAACTGCAAGAGTTCCGGCTCTTCCGCAAGCCTGTTCATTTCCGCGGCCAGCAGGTGCTCAATGGCCTGCTGGCGATCGTAGTGCTCACGCTGGCCGTCTGGGGCATCTTGGCGCCCGAAACGGTGGCCATCTACTGGGCCTTGGCCGCGGTCGCCTCGGTGCTCGGCGTGCTGCTGGTCGCGCCGATCGGCGGGGCCGACATGCCGGTGGTGATCGCCGTGCTCAACTCCTACTCCGGCCTGGCCGGCGCAGCCACGGGATTCGTGCTGAACAACTCCGTGCTGATCATTTCCGGGTCGCTGGTCGGGGCGTCGGGCCTGATCTTGTCGCAGATCATGTGCCGGGCGATGAACCGCTCGTTGGTCCAGGTGATCTTCGGCGCGGTCGGTCCCACGGAAGAAACAGCCACGGCCGACGAGGTCTATGGCGGCAAGGTGAAATCGACCACGGCCGAAGAGATCGCCATCCTCTTCGACAGCGCGCAGCGGGTCGTCATCGTGCCGGGCTATGGGCTGGCCGTCGCCCAGGCGCAGCACGCAGTCAGCGATTTGATGGCGGAACTGGAGAAGCGGGGCGTGGAAGTCCTATTCGCCATTCACCCGGTGGCCGGACGCATGCCCGGGCACATGAACGTCCTCTTAGCCGAGGCCGACGTGCCCTACGACAAGCTCAAGGAGATGGACGAGATCAATCCGCTGTTTTCCCAGACCGACGTGGCCTTGGTGATCGGGGCCAACGACGTGGTCAATCCGCTGGCCCGGACCGACCCCACGAGTCCGATCGCCGGGATGCCGATCCTCGACGTGGACAAAGCGCGGACCGTGATCGTCGTCAAGCGGAGCCTGAGCCCCGGGTTCGCCGGGATCCCTAATCCGCTGTTCGCCGCCGACAACACGCTGATGTTTTTTGGCGACGGCAAGGAGGCGGTCTTGGAACTCATCGGCGCGATGGAGGAGCATTAGTCCATCGTGTTTAGCCCCGGGATTTGTGCCGGGTTCCACCGGCCGCAAGCGGCCGGGCTAAACGGGTCGCTGGCCCGGACCTTGACGCGTGCATCCGGCATGTTATAGTCGGAACGCACCTTTTGCCAGCGAGGCCTGCCCATGTTCCACCTTCGATGTCTGCTATCCTTGGGGCTTGGAGTCTGGTTCCTGATTTGCCTCTCCGCCCGATCTTGGGCCCAGACGCCGATCGCCGAGATTGACCGCGAGACCCTGGATCGCTGGGCAGCGCCGTACCGGGGCTGGCACTACTGGCCTGATCCGATCATTCCCGCCGAGCCGAAGATCCCCGGCCACGAAGCGTTCCACAACATCGACGTGCCCTGCGTGTACCAATTGCCAGGCCAGCCGGAGCGGTGGTACATGAGCTTCATCGGCTTCAATGGCGAAGGCTACAACAGCTTTGTGGCCGAGAGCGACGACCTGCTCCACTGGCGGCATCCCCGCCTGGCCATGGGCTTTGGCAAGCCGGGCGAGTTCGACCACGGCGGCTGCGTGGTTGGAGCCTTCCTCTACGAGTCGTACGACCTCCGCTCGCCGCGGGTCCTGAAACGTCGGGACGGCAAATTCTGGACGCTCTATGGCTGCTACCCGCGTCAAGGCGGCTACGAGTTGCGCCCGGGCTACGAAGGCGTGGCCGAGAGCGACGATGGGCTTTCCTGGCGCCGGGCCAAGGACGCCCCCATCCTCGCCGTGCACGACGCCGACTGCAAGGCTTGGGAGAAAAACTGCATCTACCAGCCCTGGCTGCTGGAGCACGGGCAGAAGTTCTACAATTTCTACAACGCGGCGCAAGACGGCGTGGAACAGACCGGGTTGGCCTTCTCCAGCGACCTGCTCCATTGGAAACGGCATCCCGATAACCCGATCGTCCGTGTCCGCCCCAAGGGCTACGACGAGCAGTTCGCCTCCGATCCCAAGGTGTTTCGCGACGGCGATCACTGGACGATGTTCTACTTCGGCGTGGGCCACGGCGGGGCGCACATCATGGTCGCCTTCTCCCGGGACTTGGAACACTGGACCGCCCATTCCGAGCCGCTCTACAAAGCCGGCGGTCATCCTGGCGGGCTGGACAAGAACTATGCCCACAAGATCTCGCTGGTCTACCAGCCCAAGAACGACACCTTCTACCTCTACTACTGCGCCACAGGGAACAAGGGACGCTGCATCGGGCTACTCACCAGCAAGCCGCTACGGTAGAGAACGCCGAGTGGCGCGGGGCGGAGAAAGACGTCGGGCGTTCCCTACAGCGACCGGAGCCACTCGGCGGTCCTCGTCAGCGCAGCTCAGCACAGAGTTCGAAGAGACGCGGCTGCGGCTTGGCGGCGGCTTGGCCTTGAGCGACAAGCCAACGTTCCAAAACCCGCAGGACGTAGGCGAGCTCGTCCTCGGAAAGGGCTCGGCCGGCGGGGATCGCATGCCACTTGGCCAGGCAGCCGCGGCAGCAGGTGGCCGTGGCGTGCTGAGCCACGAAGGCCG
>JBDKTH010000805.1:0-2098 GCA_039680305.1 Thermoguttaceae bacterium
CAGGCGTGCCGAGCCCGTCAGCACTCCACCCGAGCCGACGTACACATCCAGGACTTCGAAGCCGTGGTCGGTCAGGCGATATTCACGGACCTGGTTGGAGTGGGCCATGCCGCGGCTCTTGATGAGGTACAGGCCACGGTTCCGTTCGCCGCTCGATTCGATGTTGCGCAGCAGAATCCAAGTGTCGATCAGCGATGAAATGCCCACTTCGGTCTGCTCGACCGTGCCGCCCTCGGTCAGCGAGGTCATCCAGGTCGTGGTTCCAAGGGACTTCAGATAGTCGATCATCCGCATGAGCATGGCGTGCGCCTCCGAGTGGGTGCCAGCCTGCACCAGATTGGTCACCGGGTCGAGGACGACGTTGGCCGGTTGGAAGTCCTCGATGGCCTGGTGAAGCGTAACCAGGTGCAATTCGAGTCCGTGGAGGGTCGGCCGTGACGCCTGAAACCGCAGCAGGCCGCTTTGCAGGTGCTGCTGGAGATCCCGTCCGATCGACTCCATATTCCGCACAATCTGGTCGGGCGATTCCTCGAAGGCGATGTACAGGCACTTCTCGCCGCGACGGCAGGCCGCATCGATGAAGTGCGCGACGAGGCTCGTCTTGCCGGTTCCGGCCGAGCCCGTGATCAAGGCCGTGCTGCCGCGATAGATGCCCCGGCCCCCGAGCATCGCGTCCAATCGCTCGATCCCGGTCGAGACCCGCTCACGCGACGCCTTGTGCGCGAGCCCCAGCGACGTGACAGGAAGCACGGAGATGCCCCGCTTGTTGATGATGAAGGGGTACTCGTTGGTCCCATGGGTCGTGCCGCGATACTTCACGACGCGCAGGCGGCGAGTGGAGAGTTGCTCATGCACCCGATGGTCCAGCAGGATCACGCAGTCGGAGACGTATTCCTCGATCCCCTGGCGGGTCAGGCTTCCCTCCTTGCCCCGCTCGCCGGTGATGACGGCGGTCACGCCCTTGTCCTTGAGCCAGCGGAAGAGCCGCCGCAATTCAGCCCGGAGGATCGCCTGGTCGGTGAACGCCGAGAACAGGGATTCGATCGTGTCCAGCACGACCCGCTTCGCGCCAATCGCGTCGATCGCGTAGCCCAGGCGGACGAACAGGCCTTCCAGGTCGTACTCGCCGGTCTCCTCGATCTCGCTCCGCTCGACGCGGACGTGATCGAGGCGAAGCTTTTTGTCGGCAACGAGTTGCTTTAGATCGAACCCGAGGGACCGCACGTTCTTGGTCAGTTCTTCGGTCGTCTCCTCGAAGGCCATGAAGACCCCCGGCTCGTTGTACTGGGTTGTCCCCCGGATCAGGAACTCCATGCCCAGCAGGGTCTTCCCCGCGCCGGCGCTTCCGCAAACCAGCGTGGGACGCCCTTGGGGCAGCCCGCCGCCGGTGATCTCGTCGAGTCCTTGAATCCCCGTGCGAGCCTTCGGAAGCTCATTCTCACTTGATAGATACTCGATCGAAGTTGTCGACATGAAACCCTCTCTTAGGTCCCGGGGCAATCTCCAGATGGCAACAACTCAATGGATGCACGATGTGCATCGTGTGTGACGGCACAAGGAAACGCAGCAAGCCGCGGCAGCGGATCTGTCCGCAACCATCTTCCGGTCGTGAGAATGAGAATAGGAGCACACGCCGCCACTCCCTCGCAAGCACCATTTCTGCCCATTCCCTAGGGGTGGTCTCGCAGACCGGAGCACGGACTCAGCAGGCGGAGAAGTCTTGAGTGTGAAACGTGCTTGAAAGTCAACGTGTAAGTATCTCCCATACGGGGCTTGGATGCAACTCGCGACCCGTCCAGAAGTGAGTCACCTCCGGTAAAGCCGGAGGCTTCCATGGTGAACCGCTCAACGTGGTCGTTGAGGCGGTTGAGTTTCTGGATCTGCCAAAACAAACGCTGTTGGGCAAGTTTCTGGTCGTTCTTCTCGGAACACCTGGCCAAGACTCCGAGATCCTCGGTGGTTGAAGGTATGAATCCTCCCCGGCTTCCGCCGCGTCAAATCGAGTTGAAATTGGGCCAGCCGTTGTGCTAGGCTCATTTCCTGGCAGCCCAAGAAGGCGAGCCGGCTTGATCTTTACTAATAACCCCGCCTTTCTTGT
>JBDKTH010000027.1:0-2047 GCA_039680305.1 Thermoguttaceae bacterium
CCCGTCCGCGTCCAGCGTGTCTTCGGCCATCCGGGCGGCGACGGCCGAAATCGCTTCTCGCGGAATCCGCCCGCCGGTGTAGAGGTCGAAGACCTGAATCCATTCCGCAGCGCCCAACCGGCTGACCAGAATGCCGCGACGCTGGAGCGCCTTCGCGTGCTGCCCGATCGTCACGCCGGCCAGCAGCCCGTCGACGCCCGTCTTTTCGACCACGGCGTGGATGTTGCTCATGGCAATGCCCTCCCAGAAGAGGCGCAAAACCACTTCTACTTCAGGTCCGCCAGCATCCAAATCCCACCGCCAAGTGCCACCCGCCACCCGCCATCGCTGGTGCCCGGCGTGGCCGAGACGTGACAGAACTGCTGTTCATCGCTGTTTCGACGCTCCCGCGGTTTCCCCCCGGTGCTCCCTTGGATCGGAGGATGATTCCGCTCCGCCGCTATTCTTGTTCTCCCCGCGTTGCTTTGCTTGATTGGTTTCGCGCTCAAGGCTGAGGCTGTATTTACCGCCCCCTCCCTGCAATCCCCCAGTTTCGGTCACTTCGAGCACGATCTGGATTTCGCCGCCATGGTTCGAATAGAAGTGGTGGAAATAGAAGTAGTCCGAAGCCCCTGCTTCATCTTTCCTCGGAGCATTTGGGTTAGGGTACACGTCAGCAGTCGATTCTAGTCTAATTTCAGGCTTCGGATTGAAGACGATTTGCCCCTTGAAGATTCGTTTCTTGCGTCTGTCGGCGGGGCTGAAAAAAAGCACCTCGACATCGGAACTGTTACGATCCTTGAATTGCATCGATATCTTTTCTCGCTGGTCAAACTGGTTGGAGATCGTGCCGGAGTATTTGACGCCCGGAGCGGTCGCCAGGAGAACCTTTTGACGCTTCTCTTCACGTGCGGCCTCTCGTTTCTTCGCCTCCTCGATTTGTCTTCGTTCCTCGCGGAGCTCCGATTCTCGTTGACGTGCCTTTTCCTCTTCCCTGAGCTTAGCGATCTTTTCGCGGGCTTCTCGCTCTTGCCGTTCTCGTTCCTCGCGAAGCTCCGCGTCACGCCTCGCTTGCTCGGCCAACTCCTGCTTCCGTTTTCGCTCCTCCGCCTTTGCATTGTCGGCTTGGAGTTTGAGCGCGCGGTCTGCCTCTTGACTTCCCGCTACGTAATGCTCGGCGCCGAATGATCCGATGGGGTCTCCGAACCGTTGCATCCCGCTTTGAACACGAACGTTGTCGACGATCCAATGGTCGACGATCTTGGAGACCTCCGCCACGCCGTACACGCAACTCTTCTCTCCGGCGCGCTGGCTTAATCTGAGCAGCGTTACAACAGGTGTGCCGTCGACCTTACGATCAATTACGTAGAGGTCCTCTTTAGGTGCGAGAGCTACTTTGAAGTTCGCTTGCCCCCTACCGTTGGCATCCACGGTTGCCTCCACTTCCATTTCGCCAATGGAGACGTAGGCCGGAATCTTGCCCCGTAGAGCGGTCTCCAGCGCTTCTCTTGGGAACACACTCGCCCTGTTACACCCGAAACTGGCGGATATAACAATCAGATACGCGACAGCGAGGCAGCGCAGCGGTTGCATCTTACTACCTCCTTGAATTGATAGAACGAAAAGTACGCCCGTGGTCGCATCCTGGGCCATTCAGAGCGGCCCGGGCAGTCTGCGAGCCTATCCTACCGTCCTCTCCGCGGGACGGCAAGCCCCCTGTCGGCGGCCCCTCGGGCGCTATTCCGGCCCCGTATGCCCTAAGCCCGCAACTTCGCTTTCACAAACTCCGCCACTTCCGCGGCCGGGGCCTTGCCCTTGAGCATCCGCACGGCTTGGCCGACGAGGAAGCGAGCTTGCCGCTCGGGCGAATCGGCCTTGTCGCGGCGATAGCCGTCCAACGTCACACGCCCGGCCTCCTTCGACCAGAGGTCCGGCTGCTGGAGGTCGATCTCGAGCGCCTTGCACGCCCCGTCCGCGTCCAGCGTGTCTTCGGCCATCCGGGCGGCGACGGCCGAAATCGCTTCTCGCGGAATCCGCCCGCCGGTGTAGAGGTCGAAGACCTGAATCC
>JBDKTH010000627.1:0-3336 GCA_039680305.1 Thermoguttaceae bacterium
TCGCCTTGAGCGACGATGCCGGAACCGGAATCACGGATGCGGGCGGTGCGACGCCCGTGTAAGTGCCAAGCGTCGCCAGCCCCGTGACTGGGTTGATATCCACATTGATATACCGTTTCTCTGCGCCCGAACCGGCACCGAGCCAGATCCGGGTCGTATCACTCCGCGTCGTACCGCCGAGTGAGCCAAACTCCACCTCGCTGACCGGCGCGGTCAAGTTCGCCCCTGCTGCCGCCCCCAACAGCCGCACAGCCCCGCCCATGCTCGGCAACTCGTCCAGGTCGACAACGTGCTGAGTCGGCGTATCCTGAGGACTACTAAACGGCGACGACGGCAAGGTCTTGCCCTCGCTGCTCTCCAACGTATAGCGATTCTCGGCCGCATCGAACCGGACGCGATACGGGCCGGCATACGTCACCGCCAGGCTGCGGGCATAGGCCAGGTCGCTGGCCATGATCCGCGCTGCCGACATGAGCTGATCGTGGGTTGCCGGGTTGCTGTTGGGCAGCACCAGACCGGCAAGGATCGCCATGATCGAGAGCACCAACAGCAACTCGATCAGCGAGAATCCGGTATTTGGTCGGCAGCATGGCAAGGTTTCGTTCTCACTTCACCTCCGGCGGCAAGGTGACGATCACCTTGACCTGGCCGGAACGCAACAAGGTCAGTTGCTCTTTAAGCAACGCGTTTTGTTCTTTCAACTGGGCGTTCATCTCTTTCAACTGTTCCACCATCTCCGCCCGTTGCTCGATCGAATTAGCAAACGGCGGCGGGGCGGCCGGTGGCGCCGCACTGGTGAACTGATAAAAGCCTAGCACGCAACCCAATAGGGCAACTCCCACCCCCAACAGCATCCAGCGGGTATGACCGGTCATGACGATTCCTCCTTGCATGGGTTAAGGGTTATCGGTCCACTCCAACAGCTCCCAACGCAGCCCTTCATCGTCGGGATGAGGCACGTAAATCGGATCGTAGGAGTTTTTCCAATGGTAGCAGACTTCCCCGTACTCCGCAGGCTCAGGTTTGATCGTCGACGACGCCCAGGGCATCATCCCGTGCTTTTGCTGCAACCAGACGGGAAAATAGGCGATTCGCACTTGGGCCGCAGCCGTCAACTGGTCCATGAAGGCCGAGTACTGGTCAGCCCACCACTCCTGGGAGTTCACCCAACGGGCGTTTCCGCCGATCTTCACCTCGCGTGCCACCACCCGGCCACGGATCGTGACCACGGTTCCCGTGGCGTCCGCCGCCGGGATGAAACAGATCTCGTCGTTTTTCTTGGGTGTCGGCGATCCCCAACTGGGCGTGAACTCGATGCTCGCGGTTGGGCTTCCTTCGGCCGGCGTGCGTTTGGTGACCGTGTACAGCGTCGAGTTGCCTGCCGTGCTCACCCGAAACCGGGCCCCGATCGGGATCTGTTTGGGGGCGACGGTATTCAGATCCACGGCACGCACGGTACAGCAGTTGCCCTCCGCCGCGAGTGATCCGTCCGCGATTCGGGCGGTGCCGCTGACGGCAAGACCATTCTGCGAGGACATCGGGATATCGAACTCGTCATATAGGGCAATCACCCCGGTGACAATCGCTTGCGATCCGGCCGCAAAACGCACGTCGCTTTCCGCCACGACGACGGGCAGTCGTACCGGGGCCGTAGTCCCGGCCAGGGCCGGAAGCTCCGGCGCCAGCAGCCGCACATTCTTTCCTTCGACGCTCACGTCGCCCGAGCTCGTCCCTCGAGCCAGCAGGGTGCCATGGATTGTCACGTTATTCTTCAGGTGCACATCCCCATTGCGGAGAAAGAACCCCAGTGGATTATCGCGTGGATCGGCCTTCACCTCGACATTCGCAAGTTCCCGGCCGAGCGTCCCGGCTCGATACGACTTCCCTCCGGGATAGATCTGATAGTTGGTGATCTGCGTTGGCGAGCTCGGGGCGCTGGACCAACTTGGATAGGTATTCTCAACCGAGACCGCGCGCGACGTGCTCACGATGTCGCTCAGCCCCCATTCCTGGAGAATCGACATCCACCGAAGCGGACCGTTCATGGGACGGAAATCGGTGGTCCCGACGGCCTCGGTCATGCGATGCAAATCCTTCAGGTAGCGTTCCCTGACATCATGCGGCCACGGATAATCCCGGGCCAGAGTCAACTGCCCCTGGATCCGCTGGCGTCCTTCGATTCGGAACGGCACACCAACGTCATACTCGTCCGGATACCACTGATACACCGTGTTCTGGAGCACTTCCGACCATAGGCTCGGCTCATCGGCCAGCTTTCGCGGCACGAGCCGCACCACCGCCCGAGCCCGATGGGTCGCCACACGCGTCGAATCGCTGGGATCGGCCGCATAGCCGGTGACGAACAAGGTCACCCGGTAGGGAAACTCATCTCGATCGGGATGGTCCGCGATGAGGGTTGGAGCATCCGAGGTGAGCCAAGGATCGTCGGTCACCAACGATGGATCGCCGGTGGCGAAGCGGACCTCGAAGCGTTCGGTCTTGCTAAGCGGTTTTTTCAGCGTCGAGCCTGTACCGCCCCAGCTTCGCTCAGAATCGTGCGCGTCCCAGACGTGCATTCGCTTCAGCCCGGTCGTCACCCCGACCATGGCCGCCTGCCGAGCCGCCAGGGTGAGGTTGGCATTGTGCTGGATGGCGACGGCCGTGCTCTGAGCCCGCATGATCGAGTACGACAGGGCCAGCGCGATTGAGATCAGCAGGAGCACGACTAGCGTGGCGACCGCCCGGCGCCGGCGAGGCCGCATGGCCCCGGACAGCAAGTTGCAGCGATGCGTGGGCGATACGTGCCTCATCAGTTCGTCTTCCCGTGCATGTCGTAGTAGAGCGTCGCCGAACCGAAAAACGGAATCGCCTGCGATCCGAGACGGCTGGCACTTCCCGAGGTGGCGCTGATCGGCAGCAGTTGCAGTTCGATCCGCACCCAAACCTGGCGCAGGCCGGTCTTGGGGCCATAGATCCCTTGAGCCCAGGAAAGGCGTTCCCAGGAAAGGACGCCGCTTTGATACTTATCCCACTCCTCTTTCGACGGCCGCAGCCGGTCGACAAACCGCACCGCGCCCCGTTGCTGAGTGCTGTTGGCCTCGGAGAGGGCACCGGTCCGCAGCCGGTCGGTCAAGACCACTCGGCTGGCGGTCGTCAGAGTTTTGATCGCCTCGAGCACTGTCCGCCAGGCAGCCTTCTCTTCCACGGCCGGAACCGTACGAGTGTCGCTGCCAACAGGAATCGTGAGTTCCCACAACTGGTTGGGAGCCTGAGGATTGGGACAGTAGATCACCAACTCGTCAAAGCACGGCAGGCCATCCGGATTGCGTGCCGAGC
>JBDKTH010001091.1:0-2272 GCA_039680305.1 Thermoguttaceae bacterium
CGTCGGCTTCCAAACGCTCACCGATTTCGCCCCGTCCGTCTATCCCTTGGCCGGCATCAGTGGCCTCCTGGAGGTCACCGGCCTGGCGATCTGGGGCGTGCACCTATGGGGACTGATGGCACGACGCGACGGGCTGGATGAACCCGAAACCGCGGCGATGGGCGCTCGGCCCGAAGCCACAGGAACTTCCGGGTTCATCCCCGTGGAATCGCTCGGGCTGCCGACGGCAATCACGCCGGACCAGACCGTGGCCGATGTGCTCCGTCGTTGTCCTTGGCTGCTGGAGACTTTTGTCTCGGCCGGTTTCACGCCGCTGCAAAGCTCCGTGGCAAGACGAACCCTTGCCCGACTGGTTACGATCCGCCAGGCCTGCGAGCGAATGGAGGTCGATCTGTAGCCGTTGTTGGCGAAGCTGAACGAGCGTCGCCGTCGAGGCCCAGTCGCATTGGAGAAGCCCCAAACGAACCCGATTCAAAGCTAACCAACACCGTTCTGGTCAAAGAAAAGGAGATTCCCATGAAGCCTACCGAGATCCTTTCCAGTGAACACCGCGTGATCGAGCAGGTGCTCAAGAGCCTGACGAAGATGGTCGACCAGGCCGAGGCGGCCGGACGACTCGACAGGGAACCGGCCCAAGACGCCGTCACGTTTTTCCGCATGTTCGCCGATCGTTGCCACCATGGCAAGGAGGAAGTCCACCTGTTCCCGGCCATGGAGGCCAAGGGGTTTTCGCCGGACTGCGGGCCGACGGCCGTCATGCGTTACGAACACGAACAGGGCCGGACGCACATCGCTGCCATGGACGCGGCCATTGACGCCGCCGCAACTGGCGACCGGCAAGCCCTGGAGCAGTTCAGCCAACATGCCCGGGCGTATGTCGCCATGCTTGAGGAACACATCCGGAAGGAAGACCACTGCCTGTTCGCGATGGCCGACCAAGCCTTTTCCGAGCAAGATCAGACCGCGCTATTGGCCAAGTTCCACAAGGTTGAGGCCGAGGAGATGGGCGAGGGCGCCCACGACAAGTATCTCCAGATTGCCAACGCCTTGGCCGACCGCTATGGCGTGGCCCGAGTCGTGACGGCGGGGGCCTGCTGCACGTGCGGGCATTGAAGCCGCAACGATCCCCTCCCCCTCCGGGTGATGGATAGGGTGAGGGGGATTGCCACGAATTTAACTATCGAAAGCTCCCCTCACCCCGGCCCTCTCCCGGAGGGAGAGGGAGCTTCTCTTGCGTGGCCGGCGTATCGCGGACATCGTCGGTCCGCTCCATCATGGGCAACTCGACGACGATTCGCGTCCCCTGGCCTACAGCGCTCTCGATCGTGGCCTGGCCGCCAAACAGGCGAGCCCGCTCGCGGATTCCTTCGAGCCCGAAGCGGTTTCTCGGCACGGCCCGAGGATCAAAGCCGACGCCCCAGTCTTGGACTTCGACGCGTAGATTCCGGTTATGCTGCGTAAGCCTGATCAGGATGCGCGGACTCTTGCTGTGACGTCGGGCGTTGGTCAGGCTCTCCTGGACGATCCGGTAGACGGCGTTTTCCAGCGGAGCAGCGAGGCGTTCAAACTGGACGTCGTGGACATAGACGATTTCTGGCTCGTTTTGCTGCTTCGACTCACCCACGAGGTGGTCGAGGGCCTTCACAAGTCCCGTCTCATCGAGGATCGGCGGGCGCAGGCCGCCGATCAAACGGCGGACTTCGGCCATGCCCTCGCCGAGCAGTTGGAGGCCGCTGTCGAACGCTTTTTGGGCCTCCGCCGGATTGCTGTCACGCAACTGGCTGAAGGTTTGAAAGTTGCACGTGGCCGCCGTGAGCAATTGGGCAAAGCCGTCGTGGATCTCATAGGCCAGCAGTTGCCGGTCCCGATCGTATACGTCGAGAATGTGCCGAAGGGGTAGTCCCTCCTCGACGCGATTGGGCAATCGCAACGTTTTCCGTTCCGCGCTGAGGGCCGCCAAACCGTCAACCCGCTTGCGCAGCGACTCCAACTCGCAGAGCAGCTCTTCTCGTGTCTTGTCCTGATCTGTCATGTCGCACACCTTGGCCAGAAGACGTCCACCAAAGCGGGAATTGCCATAACTGGCGTGGTTCGGATCAGGTCTCCACCCATTCATCCTAGGAGGAGTCACGAGAAAGGGAATCCCCTGGGGAGAGGATTCCCGATCGAACGAGGGGATTTAGCCTGCAATGACAGCGGACCGGAACGCCACGGAGGGCGTTCTCCAATGGGTTTTGACGAACAAAACCGGTAAGGTAGGGCGGTGCCGAGC
>JBDKTH010000292.1:0-8723 GCA_039680305.1 Thermoguttaceae bacterium
CCCGTCCGCCACCACCGCCGCCTCGCTCTTCGCGCGGGCGAGCTTCGTTGACGGTCAACGGGCGTCCACCATGATCCTGGCCGTTCAGCCCCTGGATGGCCGCCTGCGCTTCTTCGTCACTGCTCATCTCGACGAAGCCAAACCCTTTGCTTCGGCCGCTCTCGCGGTCCTCAATTACCTGGGCGCTCTCCACATTACCGAAGCGACCAAACAACTCTTGCAGATCAGAGCTGCTGACGCTGTAGCCCAAGTTCCCGACGTACAACTTCTTTCCCAAGACCAGTCTCCTTAAAACGGCAGGCCAACCCGCTCGTTACCCGCGCGGGCTCCAGAAACAACGTGAAGTCCAGACCGGCAAACCCACGACGGGAGCCGGCCACAATGTAGGAGTATAACGCCAAGTCAACGTCTCGCACACTCCCCTGGGCAATCCCACGGGGCAATTCGATCGGAGGCTTTCCCCCGGCGGTTCACGGTTCCCGTTCAGCTTCGCCGAGACGATCCATGGCTCAGGCGCCCTGTGCCCGGAGCGTCTCCAACTCCTCCCACCTCTGGTAGGCCCCAGCGATCTCTTGCTCCAGCAATTGCAGCCGGGCTTTAATTTGCACAATTTGCGAGGGATCTTGACGGTAAAACGCCGGATCGGCCATCGTCTGGTGGAGCTCGCCGAGCTCGGCCTCCAACCCCTCTATCCGCTGAGGAAGGGTCTCCAACTCGCGTTGTTCCTTGTAGGTCAGCCGTCGCGGCCGCTCCTTGGACACACGGGTTGGCCTGGCCTTGGCCGGGGGTGGCTCGGTCGCTGGAGCCGGCTCGGGTGTGCGTTGCCGCAGCCAGTCGTCGTAGCCGCCGGCGTATTCCTTGACCTGGCCTTCACCTTCCAGCACCAAGGTGCTCGTCACCACGTTGTTCAGGAATTCCCGGTCGTGACTGACCAACAGCAGCGTGCCAGGGTATTCGACCAGCAAGTTTTCCAAGAGTTCGACCGTCTCCAGATCCAGGTCATTGGTCGGCTCGTCCATCACGAGCACATTCGACGGCTTGGTAAACAGCCGGGCCAGGAGCAACCGATTCCGCTCCCCCCCGGAGAGTCGCGACACCGGACTGGCCGCCTGATCCGGTGTGAAAAGGAAATCCTCCAAATAGCTGATAATGTGTCGTTTCTTGCCGTTGATGGTCACCGAATCGGAGCCGTCGCGCACATTGTCGCGCACCGACTTGGCGTCATCCAGTTGGACGTGAAGCTGGTCGAAGTAGGCCACTTCAAGGTTCGTGCCGTGGCGGATCGCGCCGGTCCTGGGGAGCAATTCGCCGAGGAGAACCCGCAGCAAGGTCGTCTTGCCCGAGCCGTTCGGGCCGATTAGGCCGACACGGTCGCCACGCATGATCTTGGTGGAAAAACCGCGGATGATTGGCCGGCCATTGTAGGCGAACTCGACGTCCTTGGCCTCGATCACCAGCCGGCCCGACCGCTCCGCCTCCTGGACCTCCATGCGGGCCTCGCCCGGCTGCTCGCGACGGACAAGGCGGATCTCCCGCATCTTTTTCAACGCCCGGACGCGGCCTTCGTTTCGCGTGCGCCGGGCCTCGATGCCGCGACGAATCCAGGTTTCTTCCTTAGCCAGCTTTTTGTCGAACTCGGCCTGTTGCTGGGCCTCGGCCTCCAAGGCCGCCTCTTTGCGACTCACATAGGTCCCGTAGTCGCACTCCCAACTCGTCAGGCGGCCACGGTCGAGTTCCAGAATCCGGGTTGCCAGGCGGCGCAGGAAGGCCCGGTCGTGGGTGACGAACAGGAGCGTGCCGCCGTACCGGAGCAGAAACTCCTCGAGCCAGCCAATCGCCTCGATGTCCAGATGGTTCGTCGGTTCGTCCAGCAGCAGGATGTCGGGATTGCGCACCAGGGCCTTGGCCAGGAGGACCCGGCGTTTCATGCCAGCCGAAAGGACGGCCACGTCGGCGTCGGGGTCGAGACTCATCCGCGAAAGGACCGTCTCGACCTCCTGGTGCATGCGCCAGCCCCCGTCGGCCTCCAGGGCGTGCTGGATACGGTCCAATCGGGTGTGCAGTTCCTCTCCCCCCTCCACGGCCAAGAGGTGGGCCACTTGGTGATACTCGGTCAACAGTTCTGCTCGCGGTCCTAAGCCTCGGGCAACCTCGTCGAAAACGGTGCCGCTGAGCGTCTGCGGGACCTCTTGCGGCAGCAGGGCAGTGAACACCCCCTGCTGTCGGGTGATTTCTCCCTGATCCGGCTCCAGGTCCCCCTGGATGAGGCGCAAGAGAGACGTCTTGCCCGTGCCGTTACGGCCCAGCAGACAGACCCGTTCCCCAGGCTCGATCGTAAGATTGCCCTGATCCAGGACCAATGGGCCACGAAAGCCCAGACTGACGTCGCGTAGCGTAAGTAGTGCCATTTGCTGATGATAGGGCCCCAGCGTCGACTCGGCAAGATGTGGCAAACGATTGACCATCATTGCGAGGAGGGATACCGGTTGCAGCCGATCCACGTGGACGACCTGGCCAAGCTGGCCGTGGAACAAGGCGAAGCGACGGAGAACCAGATCCTCTCTCAGCCAAGGCCACCTTTTGTCATCCACTCTCGCTGCGTCCAGCCACTACAGCCCAGGGCTGCCTTGGTATACAATCAAGAATGGATGAACAGCTCTCGATACTACACCGTCTCGGTTAGTAATGAATCAAACCCATCTCTCCTGACGAGTCTGGATCTGGACGTGGAATACACCTTGGCCGCTGGCGAGCGGGGGAGAAAAGAAAAGGCTCGCCATGCAATTGTGCGAATTGGTGGACGTTGGTGAACTGCAGGCGTTGTGCAAGAGCTTCACGGACGTAGCCGGCGTTGCGACTGCCATTATCGATCGGGAAGGAAGCGTTCTTGCTGCCGCCGCATGGCAGGAGATTTGCACGCGTTTTCACCGGGTGCACCCCGAGACCATGCAGCGTTGCCGGGAGAGCGACACGGTTCTTGCCGCCCGGATTCGGCCTGCTCAAAGCTATCGGGTCTACCATTGCCGGAACGGTTTGGTGGACGTGGCCTTCCCGATCACGATCGCGGGGGAGTACGTTGCCAATTTCTTCATGGGGCAGTTCTTGCTTGAGCCGCCCGACCGGGCTCGTTTCGTGCGGCAGGCTGAACAGTTCGGGTTCGACAAGACGGCCTATCTTGAAGCCCTCGAGAAGGTTCCCATCTACTCCGAGCGTCGGGTGCGTGAGTTGATCGCATTCCTCTCGCAGTTTGCCGGCCTTCTTGGCGAGATGGGGCTCGCCCGGAAGCATGCGGAAGACGCCTTGGCGGCAGAACGCCGGAAGCATCAGACCGCCCACTTGGAGCCGCTCGAATCGCTCGCCGGTGTGGAATTCACCGACCTGTTCGACCTCGCCGAAATCCAGCGGATTCAAGATGCCTTTGCGCAAGCCACGGGGGTCGCCTCGATTATCACCCATCCCAATGGGACGCCGATCACCAGGCCAAGCAAATTCTGCCGGCTCTGCAGCGAGGTCATTCGCAAGACGGAGAAAGGGCGGGCCAACTGCTACAAGTCGGATGCAGCAATCGGTCGCCACAATCCCAGCGGCCCGATCGTGCAGCAATGCCTTAGCGGCGGTCTGTGGGACGCCGGCGCTAGCATCACCGTGGGCGGCAAGCACCTGGCCAACTGGTTGATCGGGCAGGTTCGCAACGAGCAATCGAACATCACCCGCATGATGTCCTATGCCCGCGAGATCGGCGCGGATGAGGAGGAGTTCCGGACCGCGATCGAAGAAGTCCCGGTCATGTCCAAGCAGCAGTTTGACAACGTTGCTCAAACCCTGTTTCTCCTCGCGAATGAACTCTCGATCAAGGCCTATCGGGATATCGATCGCAAACGAGAACTGGAGCGGCTCGTCACCGAACGGACCCGCGAGCTGAAACAGGCGATCGACACCGCCGAACAGGCCAAAACGAGGATTGAGCAGCAGAACGCCCAATTGCTGCATCAGGCGACCGAGTTAGCTCAAGCCAAGGAGAGGGCGGAAACGGCCAATCGGGCCAAAAGCGTCTTCTTGGCCAACATGAGCCATGAGCTGCGCACGCCGTTGAATGCCATCCTCGGCTTCTCACGCATGATGCAGACCGCCACGGACACCACGCCCGCACAATCCGAGCGGCTCGATATCGTCATCCGCAGTGGCGAGCACCTACTGGGATTGATCAACAACGTGCTGAGCATCTCCAAGATCGAGGCCGGCCATATCGCCTTTGAGGAGTCGAGCTTCGACCTGTTCCAGTTGATTCGTGCCGTGGAATCGCTAATGCGGGGCCAGGCACGCGAGAAGGACTTAACCTTCGCCGTGGAGCTTGCCCCGGATCTTCCCCGCTTTGTGGTGGCCGACCAGGCCAAATTGCGGCAGGTGCTGATCAATCTCACCAGCAATGCCATCAAGTACACCGATTGCGGCGGAGTAATTCTCCGATCGCAGCCGATCAACCAGGAGCTGCCCGAGCGGGTGCGTCTGCGGTTCGAAGTGGAGGACTCGGGCGTCGGCATCGCTCCTGAAGACATGGAACGGCTCTTCACGCCTTTCCTGCAACTGGCGAACCGGCAATCCGCGGAGGCGGGCACAGGGCTGGGATTGGCGATCAGCAAAGAGTACGTCCGGTTGATGGGGGGAAAGATCGGGATGACCAGCCAGCCGGGCAGGGGGACCCTGTGTCACTTTGAGATCCCCGTCGAACAAGCCCTGGCCGAGACGGTTTCCCCGAGCCCCGTCCGTGGCCGAGTCATTGGCTTGACCCCAGGTCAGCCCCACTTCCGTCTTCTCATCGCCGAGGACCAGCGAGAAAACCGCCTCCTGCTGCGTGGCCTGCTGGAACGGCAGGGCCTCCAACTGCGCGAGGCAGTTAATGGCAAAGAGGCTGTGGCGATCTGCGAACAATGGCACCCGCACCTCGTCTGGATGGACATTCGCATGCCGGAACTCGATGGCATGGAGGCTTGTCGACGCATCAAGGCTCTCGCCAGCGGAGCGGGCATCAAGATCGTCGCGATCACCGCCCATGCCATGGAAGAGGAACGGCGAGAGATCCTCGCCGCAGGTTGTGACGATTTCGTGCGCAAGCCCTATGGTGAAGCGGAGATCTACGACGTTCTGGCAAAGCACCTCGGCGTGAAATTCCTGTTCGAGAATGACCGGCCGGCCAACAACAAGCCTGCTCCTCTGCGGCCGTCGGAGCTTCAGAATCTCCCCATCCGGTGGTTGAAGGACTTGGCTAAGGCCGCGGAATTGCTCGATGGCCCTCGCTGCCGCGAGTTGGTCAATCAAATCCTCCGACGCGACCAAACGCTGGCCGAACACCTCCTGCGGATGATCGACAATCTCGAGTACAAGGATCTGCTTGCCGTGCTGGACCCTCTGACGTCGCCTGGAGACCTCTGAGGGGGACGCCGTCGGCCCGATTCTCACGGTCGTGGGGGATCGTCACGACCGTGGATGATCGAGGGCGGACTGGTGGCCTCGACGGCGGTAAAGGGCTCCAAGATCTGGTAGGTGTGAGATGCACCTTTGGGCACCACCCAGGAATCGCCAGGTTCCAGGAGCACCTTCTGACCTTCCAGGTGCAATTCGGCGCGACCCTTGATCACAAAACCGACCGTTTCGTAGTCGCGCGTAGTTAGCGGCTTGGGCTCCCCGGGCTGTTCGTCCTCCCAAAGACGCATCGACAGGTGGATCCCTGCGGCCAGATATCTCTGCCCCATCCTGCCGTGTGGGGAGAAGGACGATTTGACCTTGGTCACGGTCGTATCGGTCGATTCCTGCGTCACCGTTGCGTCGATCATCTTAACCCTCCTTGATGGACTGGTCCGACGGGTTCAACTTGCTCTAGCAGTGTTCTCTCTTAACACCTTACGCGTCACTCCCGTGACGCGGCCATCGGGCAAATCCCGGCCCTGAGCGGGTGATGGCGGCGGCCATCGAATGACTAGGCTCGCGGCGAAGCTGGAGGCGTCCGTTTCCCCTTGGCTCTTCCATAGACACCGTTAGCGGCTCCGAAAGAAACGTTGAAGACCTTCCGTGGCCAGGGCGAGCGAGACGCCCCACACCAGATGAGACGCAATGAGTAACGCGGTGCGCTGACGTGGGCGACGTACGGGAGACTCCAGCAGCCCGAGCGACGGCAGCACTCCGGCGTAGTTGGCTGCCCAAACTGCCAGACCGTACGTGGCTCCGGCCAATGGACGCGGCAGTGGAAGACGGCGTGTCCAAAGCCCGTAGAGCGTTCCGGCCACGGCTCCCATCCCGAAGTGTGCTAGCAAGGTTGTTGCCAAACGCTGGTTCTCATCGAGGTCCTGCTTGACGCCAGCCTCCTCGGCCGTTTTCATCGTGATCAGGCGGGGTTCCAGGGGATAACGCAACGGCCTGGGCAACTGACGATGCATGACTTCCATGGCAGCCGTCATCGGGACGGTAGCAAGGGCTCCGGCCAGCCCCCCTAGAGCGAATTCGCCAAGGTTACTTGAGGGCTGTTGGTTCATTATCCGGTCCCTTGAAGAGACGGTCATGTGGTTAAGGGCCCGTCCAGCCGCTCTTGATCGATTCCTCTGAGCGAATCATCGCCGCGAATCGAACCTGACAGCGGGCAGCACATCGTCAGCACCATGCAAACCGCGTGCCTCTACGAGACAGAGACACGACGAAACGCGTCAAAGAACAGAGCGAGGGCCCTTAGCGGACTCGCCGGCCAGGAGGGGCGAACCCCGGTGCAGCGTCGTCCAGAACGAGGACCCAGTCGTTGTTTCGACGCGGCTCCCGCGGCGGGGTAAACAGCACGGTGCCCGTGTTGCCATACTCGCCCACCGCGATGGCCTCGCCCCGGCGAGGGTCGAACCACCAGGCTTGGACTTTCGCCCCTCCCAGGACGTTCATTCGGAGCGTCATCGGCTTGCCTGTGGGAAGATAGGCAAGCAAGAAGCTGCCGTCCTCAGCCCGGGCTGCCCGGGCATGCTCGGCACCACGCCCCGCGTCACCGACAAAGACCGACTGATCGGGCACAAGCTTCGGATAGGGACGTGACTCGAACAGTCGCCTCACATGCCCCATTTGCCAGGCCCCCGGCTGGTCGATCGCTTGCTGCCAGGGCGTGCGAGCGGACGAAATCGGCTTGCGGCCAGGCTGGAAGAACTGCCAAATGTCATGGTTTCCGTAGGTGTGACCGCAGGCGCCGGCCAACAGCGACCAGTAGGCCGCCTGCCGCACATCCGCCTCGTCAAACCAGCCATTGGCCGGCTTCCAGTTGATGGGATGATCCTCATACCGCGGTTCGCCATCGAGCGTTGGTTTGACGGGCATCAACCGGTAATTGGCCATGGTCAATTCGTCATTGGGGAAATCCCGCTTGCCGTGCCCCGACTGGAACATGTTGAAACTCAGCCAACCATCCTGATGAAACCAGCGTGACGAATTGGAGCCACCCTGCGGATGATAGGTCATCAGGTGGTTGCCGGCGTCGCCCTTCTTCAAGCCTACGGCCATAGCGCGTATGACGGCCAGGTGCTGCTCGTTTTCCGGATTCCGGTCGCCGCCGAGGATCCAGATGATCGGCTTGTCCTTATAGCGACGGCCAAGAAACGCCCCGAACGCCTCGGCGTTCTGCGGGGTGAAAACCTCCGGGCCCACTCCCCATTTCCTATTCCATTTGTCGCCCCACGTAGGCAGCATGCCGATGGTCAGCCCCAAGCGAGCCGCCCGATCGACAATATAGTCGACGTGCTGAAAATAGGGCTCGACCGGTTTCGTCGGGTCGGTGCCCTGCAGAGGAACATGCCCATAGGGATTCGGCGTCTTGAGCCCGTCGTATTCCGCCAACACCACGGCCTGAATCACGGTGAAGCCCTGAGCGGCACGCTTCTCCAGATAGGCCTCGGCCTCTTCCCGCTTGAGCCGGTGGAACAACTCCCAGGCCGTGTCCGCCAGATAGAAAAACGGAGTGCCATCGGCATAGACCAGCCAGCGTCCATTGTCCGACACCTTCAGTGGCCCAGGACGGGAAGCAACACCGTTTGGTTCGGCCATCCCCTGGTTCGAGGCGTCAAAGAGCACCACACTCAATAAAGCCGCTAAACATACGCGCCAGCCCATGGATGGCATCCTCCGCAGAGAGCAAGTGCCCCCAATGCCCCCAATCATAGTTCGGGCTGGAGAGGCTGCCTAGCGATGGACAGGGGCAACTGCGCCGAGGTCCTCACCGCACCGTGTCGAACGACGGACCGCTTTTCGGGGACGCGGGGAAATGCTCTCCCGGAATCGCTGCTGCCCCCCGTTAGGCAGGAAACGACACTGCCCACAATGTGGCAGGGGGACCGACTTGGCGATCTCCGCCGTCCTCGGTCCGTTTTACCTCACTTCCCCGCTCTGCCCAACCGATAGATTCCTGGAGGCCGGAGATAGCGGACGGTGGGGCATCAGTGGCCCGGCAAGTCGTTCTCGCCCTGGAGAAGGGATAGCCCATGGATCCGATCGAGTTCACCGACAACTACGAAGACCTGAGCACGGACAAGGGGTTCCAGTTCAAGTTCATCTGCCAACGATGCGGGAACGGATACCTATCGACCTACAAGATCAGCAAGCTCGGCCTGGCCGGAGGTTTGCTCGGGGCGGTGTCGTCGTTGTTTGGCGGACTCCTGGGACAGGCGGCCGACAGTGCTTACGAGGTCCAGCGGGCGGTCGGTGGC
>JBDKTH010000717.1:0-12569 GCA_039680305.1 Thermoguttaceae bacterium
TTCCTGGTGGGTCAGTTCGCCGACGACCACCAAGAGGAGCGTCTCACGCAGGTCGCCGGGGAGCTGGGCCAGGGCGTGCTGCATCTCGTCGGTGTAGTCGTTCTTCAGGGGGTCGTCAGGGGCTAAGCCGAGTTCCAGGGGCAGCCCGTCCGGGAAGGAGGGGATCGGCTGGGGACGCCGCCAACGGTCGATCGCCCGTCGTCGGAGGATCGCCGCCAACCAGGCCCGTTCGCTACGTCCCGACACGAACAGCTCCCGGCTCTTCCACGCCGAGCGGTAGGTGTCTTGGACCAGGTCTTCGGCGTCGTGCCGGTCTCCCATCATCCGGTAGGCAATGCGGTACAACGCCGCACCGTGGTCGGCCACCAGGCGGTTGAATTCGGCCTGCGATAACGGCAACGTCGCGACTCCTTTGTGCCTCACGCCTTGGCGCCGTCTAGTCACGCACGGCACCCTAACAATTCGTCTCTCCCGGGGGCGATTATTCCCGCCAGAGGTTGCGCGGTGAGAACGGGGAAGGATCCCCCGAAATTATTATAGAATCAGTCGGGTTTCCCGCAGAAGCCCTCCCATCCGCGAAATCGTGCCGATCCCTCCAACTTCCGCGTTGCGGGCTTCTGGCAATAACTCGTCGGTGGTCAGGCGAATCCTACTGTGGTGCCAACGGAGGGGGGACGCTCGACGCGTCCTCGGGAGGACGTTTGCCTTGTGACCCCGGTTTTTCGGGGATACAATCTTTTTGGCGGGTAAAACTGACTCTTTTCTCTCAAGCCTAGGTTATTGGCCGTGTTGGATTTTCGGCGACCCTCCCCACCCCGATACTTCGCCACACGCCAGCAGCGGTTGGCGGCGCTCTTCGTCGTCATCGTCCTGGGACTGGTCCTTGGGCTGTCCCGCGATTGGCGGCAACTCAAGTGGCTGTTCCGGCCCTCGCCGGCCGATGCGCAGCAGGCGGGGAAACCGGCCAAGGACTTCGCCGTCGATACGCGGGTTTCCCCTCGCTCGCTCGAACATGAGGAGCCTGGGACGTTCATCTCGCCAGCCACTGGGGCCGAGGCAAAGCTTGAACCGCCGCCCTCGAGCCGCTACTTCCGCGGCGTGATGCCCAACTATCTCGAAGCGGTTCGCGACGACTCGCCTTTCTCCAATTTGGAAAAGGATGCCTGGTTCAATCTCCTGGATGTGCTCAACAAGACCGAGCTGGAGTCGCTCAAAAAAGCCTCCAAAGGGCCGGTGACCTTTGTCCAGTTGTATCGGCAGTCGGACGAGTATCGGGGCGAACTGGTCACCGTCCGCGGCACTCTCCGACGGGTGTACCCCGTCGCCGCACCGAAAAACGACCGCGGGATCAAAAGCTACTACCAGGCCTGGCTCACGCCGGACGACAACCCCAGCAGCGTCGAGGTGGTCTACTGTCTCCGCTTGCCGTCGAAATGTCCGACTGGCGAGAACTTGTCGGAAACCGTGGAGCTCACCGGCTTCTATTTCAAGCGTTGGCTCTATCATGCCCAGGATACGCTTCGCACCGCGCCGGTGATCCTCGCGCCGACCGTCGAGTGGCAGAAACGGCCGGTGTTGGTCAGGCAGTCGGACCAGAGCCCGGGCATGTTGTTGGCAATCTTCGCCGGCACGGTCCTGTGCGCCGTGATGCTCGTCGGCATCCTGCATTTCCGGACCCGGCGTGTGCGCAAGCCGCCGACAGAAACAAGGATCGAGATTCCAGGCTCCAGCGAGCCGCATGCGTAGGGACGTCGCTTGTGTCGCCGTCCCCGGTTCTCCAGGGGAATCCCATGTCAGTCGCCATGTCACTGATCCGTACCACGATGTCGATCGTCGCCATGTTCTTGGCCGCGCTCGTCGTCTGCCGCCATGAAGTGTGGGCCGCCGACCCCGAAAAGAAGCCCGAGGCGAAGTCCCCGGCCCCGGCCGCGTCGGACGAGCCATCGGCCGAATCCCTGCCGGAGAACGTCTCCGGACCCCGGGATCTACTTCGGTTCTACGAGATCGATAAGAGCCATTTCGCCCGGCTGACCGACGGTAATCTTTGGCAGGAAGGCGAGAATGAACTGCTGTTCCGGATCATGTTTCGCTTGCGCGATTTCCGCCTGATGGATATTGAGCGTTGGGCGCGGCCGTTGGTCAGTGCGACCGAACTGGCCGCTAAGCCGGACGACGCGCGGGGCGAGTTCTTTCGGCTCCAGGGACGCGTCACGAGCGTGACGCTCTGTCAGCCGCTCTCCGAGATCGTCGACCGGTTCGAGATGAAGCCCTACTACCGTTGCGATCTCTTGCTCGGTGAGCAGCGCCAGGTAGCCATCGTCTTCACGCAGACGATCCCCCAGGCATGGAAACCCGATCAACCGATCGACGAGCGGGCAGGCGGGATAGGGATGTTTTTGAAACTCGCCAGCGCCGATGCCCAGCAGCCCACGCCGATTTTCGTCGCTCCTCGGGTTGCTTGGTACCCCAACACCGTCCTCGGTGATCTGGGCATGGACTACGGACTGTTCGACGACCTGAAGCCCGAGGAACCCGATGGGCAACAGGGCCATGCCGTGCAGTCGAAATTGCGATCCCCGCGTGATCTAGATGCCCTGCGTCTGACGAGCCGGACGGCGGAGTGTTTCTATCAGATGTTGGCCGCCGCGAAACGGGCTCGTCCGGGCGAACTGGCCAAGATGGCCACCGATACGCTCCAGAAGACGGGACAGAAGAGTTTTTCGGTCGTCCCCTTGTTCAATCAGCCGGATAAACAGCACGGCCAGTTGGTGGTCCTCTCGGGGACGGCCCGGCTGGCGATTCCCGTCCGGGTCAGCGAAGACGACATCCTGGCCCGCTTCGGCCTCAAGGAGTACTACCAGCTCTTCCTTTTCACCGATGACTCACAGGGCAATCCCCTGGTGGTCTGCGTTCCGCGATTGCCTAAGGGAATGCCCAGTGGCGAGGATCGGAGCTATGCTGAGCACGTGACGGTGGCCGGATTCTTCTTCAACACGTGGGCCTATCGCAATCGCGACTCGGGGCAAGGGCAGGGACAATCGCACTGGCAGCTGGCCCCCTTGTTGATTGGCCAAGAGCCCGTCTGGCACCCTCGCCCGGCGAAGTCAACGAACCTCGTGTCCAGCGTGGTTTTCGGGGTTCTGTTCGTCCTGGCCTTTGGGGGCATCTGCGTGGCCTTGTGGATCTCCCGTCGTGGTGACAAGGAATTCCGCGAAAAAGTCCTTGCCAACCAGGCTTCGTCGTCGCCGGTCTTCTTCAACGATCGCGACGAGTGATCCGAACTGGGCGCTGCCGACACGATTTGGGGTGGCACCTCCCCGCACGGACGGCGACACTTCGGGCTCACTCCTTCCACTCGCGGTGGCACGCGCATGCTTCGCGCCTGGGCCGCTTGACCCCTCGGCGCTAGAATGCCTACGGACAGGCTTTTTGAAACGCCAATCCCGCGAATTTGAGATAGGAGAGTCAAGACGATGCGACGTGCAAAGATCAGTATTGTTGGCGCCGGGAATGTGGGGGCTACCACGGCTCACTGGTGTGCGGCCGCCGAGTTGGGGGATGTGGTTCTGCTAGACGTCCCTCAGACCGAAGGCATGCCCCAGGGGAAGGCGCTCGATTTGATGGAGGCGTCACCCATCATGGGGTTTGACTCTCGGATCGTGGGAACGACCGACTACGACGACACGGCCAATAGCGACGTTGTCGTGATCACGGCGGGCGTGGCTCGCAAGCCCGGGATGAGCCGTGACGATCTGCTGATGACCAACGCCCGTATCGTTAGCTCCGTGGCGGCCGAGATCAGGCGGACCAGTCCCGAGGCTGTCGTCATCGTCGTTAGCAATCCCCTGGATGCCATGGTTCAATGTGTCCAGGAAGTGACTGGCTTCCCGCCCAATCGAGTGATGGGGCAGGCGGGTGTGCTCGACACGGCCCGGTTCCGTACGTTTATCGCCATGGAACTGAATGTCAGCGTGGAAGACGTCTCGGCGATGCTGTTGGGGGGGCACGGGGATACGATGGTCCCGCTGCCGAGCTGCACGTCGGTCGGTGGGATTCCTGTGACGCAACTGATCGCTCCCAGGCGTCTGGACGAACTTGTCCAGCGGGCTCGCGACGGTGGGGCGGAGATTGTCGGGCTGTTGAAGACCGGCAGCGCGTACTATGCGCCGGCGGCGGCCACCTCGCTGATGGTCGAGGCCATCGTACGGGACAAAAAACGGCTTGTCCCGTGTGCCGCCTATTGCGACCGAGAATATGACGTGGGGGGCTATTACGTGGGGGTCCCGGTGATCCTCGGCGCCGGTGGCGTCGAGCGGGTTATCGAACTGCCGCTGAGTGAGTCGGAGCGAGCCGCGTTCCAAGAGAGCGTCGATTCCGTCAAAAGTCTGATCGAAGCGATGAGTCAGCTGGCAGGCTGACGCATGGCGTGAATGCCGCACGGGTGCCGGGGCCAGCTCCCCCACACGTGCACGCGTTGCTAGCATCATCGGGCCTGTGCCTGTGGACGGGTCCTAGGGACGGGGAACTCGCCACGGGTTGCGGTTGACAGGCGGGACATTCGTGGAGTACAGTCTGGGAGTCACGATTCTTCGTCACATGCTTCGGCGAGGCGGGGCCACCGCTATTCCGATTTCACTCCGTTTCGCCAGCGGCGGATTCTTCCGGCAGTCTTGGTTGTTTTCCGGACATTGACGGTTGCTCAGGCGCCCTTGGTCCGCGTGTGCTCCTGTGGCACGTGGAAATCAAGGGGAACGCACGACCGAACCCCATATCATCATGAATCGCACGGAACATCCCGCGAAGCCAACGCAAAATCCAGCAACGCCTTCTGATCTTGCGTTCAGTCTTGAGTCGGCGCTTTTTGCCCCGCCTCGGCCGGACACGTCGCGGGTGATGTTCACCCCGGTGCACTATGAGTCGGGGTACGCCTATCCCTTGTTGATCTGGCTGCATGGGCCGGGGGCCAACGACGAACGCCAGTTGCTGCGGATCATGCCGATGATCAGCCTGCGGAACTACGTGGCCGTGGCCCCTCGTGGGTTCCGCCAGGAAGGCGACGAGACTGGCGAGAAAAGCTACGATTGGCCGCAGACGCCAGAGTATATCCAAGAGGCGGAATGCCGGGTGTTCGACTGCATCGAGGCGGCTCAGAGTCGCTGGCGGATCTCGCCGAAGCGGATCTTCCTGGCCGGTTTCGACGCCGGTGGGACGATGGCCTTTCGGGTGGCGATGAATCATCCCCGGCGTTTTGCCGGCGTGCTCTCGCTGGCCGGGGCTTTTCCGAACGGGCACCGCCCCTTCGTGCAACTGCTCGAAGCCCGCAAACTGCCCGTCCTGCTGGCGGTCGGCCGTGACAGCCCTGTCTATTCTCCCGAGCGGGCCTGTGAGGATCTGCGGTTGTTCCACACGGCCGGGATCTCGGTGGCCTTGCGCCAGTACCCGTGCGCCCAGCAGCTTGCTCCCCAAATGCTTCGCGACGTCGATCGCTGGATCATGGAGCAGATCGCCGCTCCCGCCTCGAAGTAGCGCTCGCTTCGCCTCTCGCTTGCCAAGGTAGCCGACACGCTCCGCGTGTCGTTCGCCTGTCGGCGTGTCCACAGGCCTCGCGCCAAGCCCCACGCGGAGCATGTCCGCAAGGGCTTCTCCATTTGCTCCAGCTTCTCAGCTGGGCCTCGCGCGCCCCAAAGGTCCATTGACATCCGGCGGCGTTTTCGGGTACAAGCCGACACCTTTCCTTGTCTCATCGGAGATATTGGGTGACCGCTCCCGAACGGGCCTTGTCCCAGGCGGTCGAAACACAGTTTTCTGGGGACGATCTGCGCCAACATGCCACCGGACGTGATTGAGGAGAAAGGTTCGCAAGCTTCCAAGCCGACGTTCGGCCAGCGGCTCCGCGCGCTCGCGGGGGCTCCTCGCCGTTTCCTGGCCTGGGCCATGTCGGACTGGATCAAGGCCTCCTTGGCGGTCGCGGCTTGTCTAGCGTCGATCGGCGCCGTGGTGATTCTCTGGCTGTCCGTCGGCGTAAAGGCGCCGGAACCCCCGAAGAAGGTTGAGCCTGAGGAAGTTCTCCAGGCCCTGGATGAGGGCCGGTTTGAGGAAGCACGCCGGCTGGCCGTCACGTTGCCAGGCCAGGGCGAGTTGCCCGCCGACTTTTGGGGCTTGCCAGCCTACGCGCAAGGCGTGGCCGCGTTCCAAGCCGCCGAGTTGGCGACTAGCGGAGGCAAGAAGGAACGCTATCTGGTGGCGGCGCGTCACCTGGAGGAAGCCCGCGACCGCGGCTTTCCCGAGGGGCATGAAAACGAAGGCTTGTTCTTGCTGGGCAAGAGCCTCTGTTACAGTGAGCAGTACACCGCCAGTCAGGCCGTGTTGAAGGAAGCCCTGAAGGTCAACCCACATCGCAAGGCCGAAATCCATGGGTTGTTGGCCAGCGTCGACTTGAATCTGCCCAACCCGCTTCTGGATCAAGCCTTGGAGCACAATAAGGTCGTGCTGGCCGACAAGAGACTGCCGGCCGACATGCGACGCGACGCCTTGCTCGAACAGGCGCAGATCCTGCTCCGCATGGGACGACGGGAGGAAGCGGAGAAGGTGTTGGCGGGACTCCCGGCCGAGGCGGAGAAGCGGGCCGACGTCCTGCTTCTGCGCGGCTGGATGCTGATGGAACAAGCCCAGTCGCTTCGCAAGAAGGATCCGCAGGCAAGCCAGACCGACGCCCAGGCGAAGTACCAGGCGGCGATCGAAACCTTGCGCCGGGTCGTCAAGCATGACTCGATGGCGGTTGAGCCCCGCTGTCAGGCCATGTACCTGATCGGCGTCTGCTTTCAGCAGTCGGGCGACGTGCGCCGGGCCTTGGATCAGTTCTACCGAACCTATTGCGACTACGCCGATAGCCCGGAAGCGATGGCCGCCAGTTTCCAGTCGGCCGAGCTTAATCGTCAGGCGGGACAGCAGAACGAGGCCATGGCCGGCTACCGCCGCGTGCTCACCGCGATCAAGGACGCGGACAACTACAACAATCCGTGGCTTCCGATCGAGGAGCTCCGCCGGCGGATCATGGACGTCTATCAGGCCTACTTCAACCGGCAGAACTACCGCGCCGCGATGCAACTGGCGGGCCTGTTGTTGCCGTTGTATCCGGAGGCCCGGGTGGTCGCGTTGAAGGCCGAGACCTACCAGGCCTGGGGGCGTCGACGTCTGGCGGAGGCCGCCTCGCTGCCGCCGAGTCAAGCCGAACCGGTGATCCGCAATGGACGTCAACTCCTGCGCGCCGCGGGCAAAGCCTACCAGCGTCTGGCGGAACTGCATCTCCTCACCCGTGAATACTCCGACGACCTCTGGGCCAGCGCCGAAAGCCTGTTGGAAGGACAGGACTTCGCCACGGCGGCCCAGGTGCTGCGCGAGTACCTGAAGAACGAAGCCCGGCGGCGTTACCCCCAGGCCTTGGTGCACCTGGGCGAGGCCCTGTTGGCGATGGGCCGCTTGGACGATGCGCTGGAGGCATTCAACGAGTGCATCAATTTCTACTCCCGCGACGCGGCCTCGTTCCGCGCTCGGCTGTTGGCCAGCCAGGCCTACGTGGAGAAGGGAGACCGCAAAGAAGCCCGGCGGTTGCTCGACGAGAATCTCAACGGCGATTTCCTGGCCCCCAGCAGTGCGGAATGGCGTGATTCGCTCTTCGCCTTGGGGCGGCTGCTGTACGGGGAGGGGCAATACAACGAAGCGATCAACCGCCTTGAGGAGGCGGTGGCCCGCTATCCGGACTGCCCCCAGGCCGTCGAGGGACGCTATTACATCGCCGAGGGGTACCGGCTGAGCGCCCGGCAGATGCGGATGCAGATCGAAAAGGATGCTTCCGAAAGTGTTCGCCAGGCCTATCAGCGCCAGGTCACGCAACTGTTCGAGTCGGCGTTGAAACAGTACGAGCAACTGGAGAGCCAACTGAGCCGGCGGCAGCGGACCGGCGAGTTGAATACGTTGGAGAAAGCGATCCTGCGCAACTGCTCGTTTTCGATCGGCGCCGTGCTTTTTGACCTGGAGCGGTATGACGCGGCGGTGAAAGCCTACGCAGTGGCCTGCAATCGCTATCAGAACTCGCCGGAAGTCCTCGAGGCCTACCTCCAGTTGGCGCGGACCTATCGCCGGCTCGACAAACCCAACGAGGCCCGCAGCGCGCTGGATCAGGCCAAGGTCGCGCTGGCGCGGATGAATGCCGAGCGGCGGTTTTCCGAAACGACCAATCACAGCAAAGAGCAGTGGGCGGCCCTGTTGGACTGGGCGGCGAACACGGTCAGTCAGCCGAAGGAGGGAAGCTAACGCCGGCGGCCGTGCCGAGCGCAGATGACGTCAAGACGCACGCCAGACAGCATTCACCATCCCGGATCCCGAAGCGGAAGGTCACGCAGGCCTTCGCCGGCGGGATCCCGGATTGTGAATTCTGGATTCTGAGTCCCACGAACGGGACCCGGTGCGCCGCGTGCGCGCCCGGGGGTTGGCGGACCATTCGATATTGGTGATCGTCCCATGACGGGCTTTGAAACCGATTTGCTCAGCGGTCTGATTCATCAGAAGTACGACTGCCTTACACAACTGCGCGACATGGGGCGGAAACAGCTCGAATTGGTTCGCGACGGGAGCATGAGTGACTTGTTGGACCTCTTATCGACCAAACAGCGGGTCCTTCTGGAGATTCAACGGATCGAACGTCAATTAGATCCGTTCCGCAACCAGGATCCCGACAAACGCCCCTGGTCGAGCGGCGATGCGCGTCAGCGCTGTGCGCAGGAACTGGCCCAGTGCGAGCTGCTGTTGGGCGAGATCGTGGTCCAGGAAAAACAGAGCGAACAAGCGTTGATCCGACGCCGCGACGAGACCGCGGCCCAACTGCAGGGCGTGCACCTGGCCAGTCAGGCCCGCGGGGCCTACACCTCGGCCGTTCACGAGGGCTACCGCCAACTCGATTTGACGTCGGATTCGTGAACGGACAGACGGAAACACACTCGGGCAGTCCCCAGACAGGAACGTTGCCATGAACGATGACGATGCCTTGGATCTCGGCTTGCCGGCCAACAATGCGGATCTGGAAACGATCCTGGCCGCCTGGCACGCGGCGACGGTTCGCTTGGAGCAGACCCACGAGAGTCTGCGGGCCGAGGTGCGCCGTTTGACCGACGAATTGGAGGTCAAGAATCGTGAGCTGGCTCGCAAGAACCGCCTGGCCGATCTTGGCCAGATGGCTTCGCACATCGCCCACGAGGTCCGCAACAATCTCGTCCCGCTAACCTTGTACTTGAGCCTCCTGCGCCGACGGATCCAGGACGATCCGGGGAGCGTGGAAGTGCTCGACAAGGTCGAGGGGAGCTTCGCGGAACTCGATGTGACGGTCAACGACCTGCTCCATTTCACCCAGGACCGCGACCCGCATTTGGAGACCTTCGCCCTGAAGCCGCTGGTCGAAGACGTCGCCGGGTCGCTGGCCCCGCAGTTTGCCGCCCAGGAAATCGGCACGTTCATTGAAATGGCCGACAACCTGCGGGTGACGGCGGACCGGAACATGGTTCGCCGGGCGCTCTTGAACCTGGTGCTCAATGCGATCGACGTTATGCCCAACGGCGGAACGCTCACCCTCTGGGCGGCCTGCGGCAGTGGCGGCGTCGAGTTGAAGGTGATGGACACGGGACCGGGACTGTCGGAAGAAGCATGCTTCCGCGCCTTCGAACCGTTCTATACCACGAAGGCCGGCGGCACGGGCCTCGGCCTGGCAATCGTGCACCGCATTGCCGAGGTCCACGGGGGAGAAGTCTCCGGCGTCAACGCCCCCAGTGGCGGCGCCGTGTTCACCCTTTCGATTCCCTATCCGGCCCGGGAGGCGGCGGCATGAGAAGTTCCCTCGAAAACTCTGCAACGGGCCGGGTGCTGGTCGTCGACGATCATCGCCAGGCGCGGGAGTCGATCGCCGACGTGCTCCGCCGCGCCGGCCATCAGGTCGCCTGCTGCTCCTGCGCGGCCGAAGCCCTCCAGGTCGTCGAACGGGAGACGTTCGACTGCGTCGTGACGGACCTGAAGATGCCGGGGATGAACGGCGTCGAGTTCATTGTCCAGCTCGAACAGCGGCAGTACGGCGCACAGATCGTCATGGTCACCGCGCACGCCTCGGTCGCCACGGCCGTCGAGGCGATGCGGCACGGAGCGTTCGACTATATCGAAAAACCGTTCGACATCGACCAGCTCGAACAACTGGTGGACCGGGCGATTCGCCACGGCGCTCTGGTCCATGGTCCGGCCGACGAGGACGGCGCGCCGCGAGTGGAACCGCCGCTGATGGTCGGCGGTAGCCGGCCGATGCAGGCCTTGCGCCAGAAGATCGCCCAGGTGGCCCCGACGCCCGAGACCGTGTTGATCATCGGCGAGAGCGGCACCGGCAAGGAACTGGTCGCGCAGTCGGTGCATGCGGCCAGCGATCGACGCAACGGACCGCTGGTGAGCCTCAATTGCCCGGTCCTCTCTGCCCACCTGATGGAGAGTGAACTGTTCGGCCACGAACGCGGGGCGTTCACCGGCGCCGACTCGCCGCGGACCGGACGCTTTGAAGCGGCCAGCGGCGGCTCGATCCTCTTGGACGAAGTCACCGAGATCGACCTCACGCTTCAGGCCAAGCTTCTCCGCGTGCTTCAGGAAAAGACCTTCGAACGCGTCGGCTCCAGCCAGACCCAGAAGGTTGACGTCCGCGTGCTGGCCACGACGAACCGGGACCTCCATGCCGAGGTGGCCGCCGGACGGTTCCGCCAGGACCTCTACTACCGGTTGGCGGTCGTGCCGTTGTATGTGCCGCCGTTGCGGGAACGCCGGGAAGACCTCCCCGAACTGATCGAGTACTTCCTTACGCGATGCGCCCAACGTCTGGGACGCGAGCCGTGCGGCCTGGAAACCGGCGCGAGGGAATTGCTCATGAATTACTCCTGGCCGGGGAATGTCCGCGAACTGGAAAACGTGATCACCCGGGTGAGCGTCTTGGGCAACGGCACGCCGGCGACCGCCGACGAGTTGCGCCGCTGGCTCTTGGCCGGCTCCGAGCAGCCGGGCGAGAACGCCGGGGCCGGCTTGCCCGCCGGAATGAGCCTGGAGGAGATGGAACGCAAACTGATCGAGGCGACCTTGGAACAATACGGCGGCCACCGGGCCAAGACGGCGAAGGCTTTGGGGATCGGCGTCCGCACGCTGACGGGCAAGCTCCGCCAGTATGGCTACGCGCCCCGCGAGCGATCGTTCTCCAAGGCCGGATAGGCGATCGGCAATTCCTGCCGGACGCGACGCGCAGAAGTTGCCGGTCCTGCGCGGCAGAAAGCGGCCGCTGGCAAAAGGGGAGTTGACCCCTGCGGCGGGAGGGAAGACTGGAAGATGGGAAAGGCCAAGAAGTTACGGTGAAAAGAATGGTCCCGGTTGTTGAGACGACGCCAAGCAAGATTCCTGGCATGCGGGTTGCTTGGCGATTGACCCGGCACACGGTTGACGCTGCGAGGAGGAACTGACGTGTTCCAGAGTATCATCGAATCCACCACCATTCCGGTCCTGGAACAAACGGTGCAGTTTGCCCAGGCCCGGCACATGGTGCTGGCCGGGAACATCGCCAACCTCGACACGCCGGGGTACCGGGTGCGCGACCTGTCCGTGGAGGAGTTTCAGGGACAGCTGAAAGAGGCCATCGCCGCACGCCGTCAGCCGGCGACGTTCCGCTCGCCCGGGGAGACCGGGTCGATCGGGGCGAGCGGAAGCGGCCGGCCGCTGGCCAAAGTGGCCGAGAACTGCCGGACGATCTTGCGACACGACGACAACAACACGGGCGTTGAATTCCAGGTGACCGAGATGGTCAAGAACCAGATGCAGCACAACCTGGCCTTGGCCATCATGAGCAAGCAGTTCCAGCTCTTGCAGACCGCGATCAGCGAACGGGTGTAAGGACCCTCCACGTAAAGGGACTTAAGCGATGATTCCAGCCCTCGACATCAGTACCAGCGCCTTGGTGGCCCAGCGGGTTCGCATGAATGCGATCTCCGGCAACCTGGCCAACATGTCGACGACGCACAACGAGACCGGCGAGGCGACGCCGTACCAGCCGCGGTTCGTCGTGTTTGAGAGCGATGAGAGCGTGGGCACCGGGGGCGCGTTGGGGGTTCGGGTCAAGGAAGTGGTCGTGGACGAGGACGCCCAACCCCGTTTGCGATACCAGCCCGGGCATCCCGATGCGATCCAAGACGGCCCCTACAAGGGTTACGTCGCCTATCCGGATATCAACATGATGACCGAATTCACCGACGCGATGGAAGCCGCCCGGGCGTACGAGGCCAACCTGGGGTCCATCGAAATCGCCAAAGACCTGGCACAGCAAACCCTGAGGATTCTCGTCTGATGAAACCGATTACGAACCTCTCGACGCCGCTGTCCCTACCCTCCCAGGTGACGACCAAGTCGACCGGTCAGTCGCAAGACAAGTCGTTCAAGGATTTCCTGGTGGACAGCATCCAGGAGGTCAACTCGATGCAGCAGGATGCCGACAAGGCGGTCGAACAACTGGC